>JAMCZM010000037.1:3987-10731 GCA_023485645.1 Candidatus Martarchaeota archaeon | reverse complement strand
GGTAGAACAATAATGCTTTTAAATTCCTCATTTTTGGATTCCAAAACGCGTCTTGCTGCACTTGCATGTGCCATTACCGCTTCATGACCAAATGTCCAATTCTTCTTTCTTTTTGGGGATACTATTATTCTAGTATATAACTTTGGATCAGTTATTATTTTTCTTGCAATCTCCCCCCATTTAATTATTGCAATCTGGCCGATGCTCTCATAATTATCATTTTCTATGCTCAGAATGCTATTCTCATCGTTATTTAAATTAAATACGAGGACCGCCGCATCAAGATGTGTCTGTACTGCGATTTGCATTATTGTTCTACCCTCCTCATCACTTAGTCTTCCTATTTCAATGTTAGATACTGCTTTTAAAGCCGCGCCGCCACTTCCTAAAACAGCTGCATGTCCAATAGACCAACCATCTAAATTTTTAATGCTTGCAATTTTATAGTTGTCAATCGCATATAACGCAGCATTATTGTTTAATTCAACTACTCTATGCCCTAAATATTTTTTAATATCGTATTTTAATGTACTAAGAGTATAATCGTTTAAGATGTGTATTGCAAATACGTCATCGTCTCTAATAAGATCATCAATTTTTTTTCTATTAGTTTTTAGTAGTAAGTGCACGGTTTTGGCAATTTCATTGTGTAATTCAGTTTCAAAATTATTATCCTCTACACTACCATTTGCTTTTGAGTCTTGGGTATTTAAAATAGCATTTACTTCTGGTATCGCAATTATTTCATTTGATTTTATATTAGCCAAATTGTCATTGTTATATTGAATTGGAGTATTTGTAGGGTTAGTTGCTATATGTATTTTTTTGATAGTTCCAATGTTATGTGCATTTATAATATTCTCTAGATGCGTTGCCTCATTTTCCGTAAGATCAGATCTATATACCTTAAGTATTATGTTTGCAACACTAACCCCATGATTATTAGAATAGCTTAGTATAGTATCATTAGTTATGCATAATTTGGCGAGTTCTAAGTGCCATCTGGCCGCTTCATGATATAAACTCCATCCATCATTAGAACATATTTCCATTATACTTTTGTTATTGAAAAATTCGTTTGCTAAACTACGGTGTTTTCTAATAACTAAATGTGCATATGTCGATCCATCGGAATTGTCGCATACATGTTTTGCATAATCTATATTTGAAAGTATATATCGCGCAGCATCAATATCCTTAGATATGATTTCACGCGCCACTGTGCGATTGCCACTACTTATGTGTTTTTTCAAATCATTTATTTTGCCATAATATCCAACATCTGGATTTTTTGATAATAGTGCCATAGTACCATGTAATGTGCATCATCCATTTAAATATTAATAACTTTTGAAAGTATGGTATTGTCCAATAATCACTGGAAATTTGATATATTCCCTCAGTGATTTGCAATGATATTCAGATAAAAAATTACTTGTGCACTAAGATCTTCAAAAGCAGCTCTTTATTTAACAAGCCTTATATTATCTGCGTAAATTACATGGAGGAACGCTATGTAGCTGCGCATCTTGCTGCTCCAAGACCAAATCCACCAGGATATAAGTATTTGGATAAAGTCTACATTAATAAAATAAACAGACAGTTCCTATATATTAGTGTGTAGAAGTTATTACATAAAGCTTTAAATAACTAATATATCAGATATATATTGGGTTGGCGAATAGTTCCTAGATTGAGTTTGGATTTTGGTTGCGAGATTTTTCTTGGGACATATCTAACGTTTTATTAATTACCATAAAATGGTTTTAATGATATTTTATTTTGGAGGCGATGTTTTAGTTATCAGTTTGAAAGTATTTTGAGTATTTGTAATTATATATTTATGGGTGTAAAAATGAGTCTTGATATGGATGTATATAAGAATTTTATGAAAGGGACTACAACAGTCGGCATGATCTGCAGCGATGGGGTTGTAATAGGTGCGGATTCTAAAGCTACAATGGGTACATTTATCTCTACAATAGAGGCGCAGAAAATAATAAAGATTGACAATAATTTAGGCATGACAATAGCCGGTTCTGTAGGTGACGCAAATGAACTTGCACGAATAATAAAGGCTCAAAATGAAATATATAAGATGAATGAGGGGCATCCAATGTCTCCAAAATCTGCAACATCATTATTATCTGTAATAATGCAACAAAATAAGATGATGCCATTTTATGTGCAACTTATTGTTGGGGGTATGGATAGCAATGGTACTCAATTATATTCAATTGATCCGATAGGTGGTTATACTGCAGAGAGTAAATTTACTGCAACTGGTAGTGGTACTGAGAGCGCCATAGGGTACATTGAGGATGTTTACAAGTCTGGCATAAATACAAAAGAGGGTATAAAGATAGCTGCAAAGGCGTTGTCAATAGCAATGAGAAGGGATTCTGCAACTGGAGGATCAAGAAACATTGTTGTGATATCAAAGAATGGGTATACGGAATACGGGGAGAAGGATATAGAGAAAGTATTTGCAAGCAAATAATTGCTGCAAATATTATTTAGAAATTTTTCGAATTAACAAATCTACTGTTTTTGATTGTTTAACATTATAATAAGAGAATATCAGATGTTTTTATGGATGAGAATAACGAAATACCAATGATAAAAGAGGACATATTTGCAAAAATAAAATCAATGATACCTGAAGAGGCTGGGTATGTAAAATCCGAATTTGAAGGCCCAGACATAGTAATATATGTCAAGAATTCTGCATTTCTTTATGAAAATGAGAATATGATACGAAATATAGCTATAGCTATAAAAAAGAAGATAATATTACGAAGCGATAGCGCATCATTGATGAATCCCGAAGAGGCATTAAAAATAATAAATGAGATCGTACCTAAGGAGGCGGTTGTGAATAATGTACGGTTTGTGCCAGAATTTAATGAGGTATATATCGAGTCGCTTAAACCTGGACTTGTAATAGGTAAAAGCGGTAGTACATTAAAGGCAATAGCAATAAAGACTGGGTGGCTAGCAAAGACGCAGCGTACCCCAACAATGTCTAGTGATACAATAACTGGAGTGAGAAAGCTTCTATTTAATGAGAGTGCATTTAGGAAAAAGTTCTTAACTAGTGTGGGTAAAAAGATAAATGCGCCTATAATAAAGAGTGAGTGGTTAAAGGTAACAGCACTGGGTGGCTTTAGAGAGGTAGGGCGTAGCAGTTTATTGTTAGAAACTCCACATTCAAAAGTAATGATTGATTGTGGTATAAGCCCGGAGCCAGCAATAAAAGGAATAAATGCAAATGATAATAGTGATGTCAATAAAGCATTCCCATATCTTGACAGCGCCAATATATCAATAAATGAGCTTGACGCTGTAATATTAACGCATGCTCATATGGATCACGCAGGGTTTGTTCCATATCTATATAAATTCGGATATACTGGCCCTGTATACTGTACTCCCCCAACTCGTGATTTAACAGCACTTTTATTAAATGATTATATAAGGCTTGTACAAAAGAGTGGCGGCGCGCCGTTATATGAGGAGAAAGATATAAAGAAAATGCTTTTACATATGGTTACACGCGATTATGGTGAGGTTACAAATATAACTGATGAAATAAAATTGACTTATCATAATGCCGGGCATATTCTTGGCAGTGCAACGCTGCATTTGCATATAGGAGAGGGTATGTATAATATTGTGCATACTGGGGATATGAAGTATGGCTTTACTAGATTATACGATCCCGCAAAAACAAAATACCCTCGTATAGATTCATTGTTTATAGAGAGTACTTATGGTTATCAAAAGACAGCAATGCCATCAAATAGGCATGAATCAGAGCGCAATTTAATGGAGATGATAAAACGTACAATAGATGGAAAAGGCAAGGTGCTTATACCGCTTTTTGCGGTTGGTCGCGCTCAGGAATTACAGTTAGTGCTTGAAAATTATATGACTATGGTGAAAAATTACGATTTTGACGTGCCCGTATTCCTTGATGGTATGATATTAGAATCAAGCGCAATACACACAGCATATCCAGAGTATCTAAAGGAGAGTTTGAAAAATAGAATATTAAATAATAGGTCCCCATTTGAAAGTGAGATATTCGAAGTTGTAAAAGGCGAGCGCGATGTTGTTTATGAAGGTGGACCAGCAATAATACTTGCAAGTGGAGGTATGATGAATGGCGGATCTAGTGTTGAGTACTTTAAAAGACTTGCAGATGATCCTAAAAATACACTCATATTTACAGGTTATCAGAGTGCAGGATCGTTAGGTAGACGTATACAAAATGGCATAAATGAGGTACCTCTTCCTAATGAGGATGGTAAGATCGTGCCATTTAAGGTAAATATGAATGTAGCAACTGCTGAAGGTTTTTCTGGTCATAGCGATAGGCGGCAGTTGATAAACTTTATGCAGGATATACGTCCAAGACCAAAGAATATATTTACGATGCACGGAGAGGAGCATAGCTGCGAGGAGCTTGCCCGCGCGGCAGAACGCATGTTGCATATAGATGCACGTGCACCAAGAAACTTAGACTCCACACGCTTGAAGTAGTGTGTGGGTCTTTTACTATTTTTTTAACAGTAAATAACAAAAAGTATTTTATAGATGTGATGATTTTATAAACTGATTAATATGGTGAGCTTTAGAATACCCTCAGATGTTTTTAATCCTGTAAATTATAAAATAAAAATAACAACAAATATGGAGAAATTTGTATTTAATGCAGAAGAAATAATATCGCTTGAGTTGTTAAAGCCAACTCGTAAAATAAGATTAAAGATAAAAGAGTTGAAAATACTATCAGTACAGATAATACATAAAGGGAAATCTATTAAGCCCAAAATAAAATTAAAACTAGATACTGAGGATTTAATACTTCTACTTAGTAGCGAAATAAGCGGGAATGTGGTTGTAAAAATAGATTATTCCGGAATTAATAATGACGGCATGTATGGATTTTATAGAAGTTCTTATGATAATAAAGGAAAGAAAGAATATATCCTATCATCACAATTTGAAAATTCTGATGCCCGCGCGGCATTCCCTTCATTTGATGATCCAATATTCAAGTCTACATTCGATATAACGCTTGTTGTAAAAGAAAGTTATGATGCAATATCAAATATGCCAATATCAAAAGTCGAATATTTAAAAAATGGCATGAAGGCGGTGACGTTTATGCAAAGCCCAAAAATGTCAACGTACCTCCTTTATTTGGGTGTTGGTAAATTTGAATATAACACGGGTATGTATAATGGTAAGCCTATACGCATTGTTACGATTCCAGGGAAACGTGCATACACAAATATTGCACTAGAATACGCAAAAAAGTTTTTAGCATTTTATGAAAATTATTTTGGTATAAAATATCAGATGCCAAAACTCGATCTGATCGCAGTGCCAGATTTTTCTGCTGGTGCTATGGAAAATTGGGGCGCAATAACATTTAGGGAGGTATCTATACTCGGAAATAATAAATCTGATATGGCATCGAGGTGTCGTATAGCAGAAGTAATAGCGCATGAATTTGTGCATCAATGGTTTGGCGATTTGGTAACAATGAAATGGTGGGATGATATATGGCTTAATGAGAGTTTTGCAGAATTTATGAGCTCAAAATCAATAGGTAAATATTACCCCGAATTTAAATATATAGAGACAGCATACGTGGACAATACGCTTACTGCAATGTCTGAGGATCATCTTAAAAAGACGCGGGCAATATACGCCAATGTAAAATCAGTGGAAGATATAAGCGCAGCGTTTGGAGGAATAATATACCAAAAAGGCGCAAGCATATTACGTATGTTAGAAGATTTTATAGGGCCAAAAGTTTTTAGAAATGGGTTGCAAGCATATCTTAAGAAATATAGTTATAGTAATGCATCACGAAGTGATCTTTGGGATGCGCTTGATGATGCTGCAAAAAAAGAAGGCATGAATGTTAAGATATCAAAGATCGTAAATGATTGGATAGTAAAAGAAGGATACCCAATAGTTGAAATAAAACGAGATGGCAATTATATTATTTTAAGGCAAAAAAGATTCTTTTTATCAAAAAATTTTAAAGACGCAAGTTCATGGCCAATACCTATAAAGTACATAACGAGCAGCGGTGTGGTGAAAACTACGGTAATGGATAAGGCAGAACATAAAATAGCGATAGGAAAAGATACGTGGATTAAATTAAATTATGGTCAATATGGTTATTATAGGTCCTTTTATAGCAAAGATATGCTTATACAAATTATCAATGCAATAAAATCAAAAAAACTTAGAGATTCAGAATCGATCGACATTATAAGTAATTTATTTATATATTTAAGAAGTGGCAGGCTGGAAATAGAAGATTTTACAGAAGCTGCAAATGCGTTGTTTGGATTTAATGTACAAGCAGATCTGTTAATAATATCATATATGCGTTGGTTAAATTCTATTATAAAAAAAGAGCAATTATCAAATCTTAATGTTAAGATGCTGAATACAAAAATATCTAAAAATTTAAGCAGGGTCGGTTGGCATACAAAAAAGAATGATAATATGTTAGATATCTCTTTGAGATCAAGCATGTTATTTTATCTTAGTATGTTAGACTATAAACCAGTAGTGCTTAAGCTTAGTTACATGTTTAAAAAATATGAAAAAGATGAGAGCAAAATGGATGCCAATCTGCGCAGCATAATATATGCAAATGCTGCATTTAGGGGCGATTTGCAGCTATATAGTGCGAATCCTGCTTTCTTACTTGCA
>JAMCZM010000037.1:0-3977 GCA_023485645.1 Candidatus Martarchaeota archaeon | reverse complement strand
TTTTGGATAAATATAAAACGGTAAATATACCCACCATAAAATTGCAAGCGCTATCAAGCATGGGTATGTTCTGTGATAGAACGCTCGCGAAAAAATCTTTAGCGCTTACATTATCTACGCAAGTAAGAAAGCAGGATTCGCACTATATAGCTGCCACGATGTCCTCAAATCCTTATACTAAAGATTTGCTTGTTAGTTTTGTGGAGCAAAATTGGAAGCAATTAATGTCAATGTATGAACCTGGAACGCTGATGCTTCCATTTTATGTTAAAGTACTGGCCACACAAAATGATGTGCGTGTGTTATCTAGCATAGAGAAATTTTTCTCAAACAAATCAAATATCCGCAGTGACATGAAAATGGCATACGATCAAGTAATCGAGATTATAAATATCAATATAGATTTTATAAAAAAGAATAATATAGTAAAGTAAATTAAATGTTAAGTGAAAAAATGTATCTTATATATCTCTTTTATACATATGTATTTTTGATGGTGTTAACCTCATTTTTTTTAGTTATGATAAATTTTGTAAAGCAAAAAAAAGAGAAATACAAAAAAGGCAAATATGCCCCCAAGGTACTTGTTATTTTACCGTGTAAAGGATATGATTTGGAACTAGAGAGGGGCATACGTTCCTTATTGTCACAAGACTATAAAAATTACGACATAATCTCTGTCGTAGCTTCAAAAGATGATACCGCTTTAAAATCCATTAAAAAATTAGGTTTAAAATACATTCTAAGCGATAATAAAAGATTTGTATATGCGAGCGGGAAGGTGCGCTCACTTGCAACGGCATTTTTAGCATATAGAAATGACTATGATGTTTTTGTTGTTGTGGATTCAGATACAATCTGCGCTAAAAGTTGGCTTGGTTCATTGATAAGTCCGCTTTATGATAAAAATATTGGAATTGTTACAACATTCCCATTATTTATACCAACAAAAAAAGCTGGAATTTGGGCATATATAAAGACCGTCTGGGGTTTTGTGGGGCTTGGGCTTATGGAAAATAAGAGAACCCGTTTTGCATGGGGAGGCAGCATGGCATTTAGGAGTTCACTTATAGACGATTTTGCTCTGGAGCGTTTTGGTAAGGCGCTTTCTGATGATATCGCCCTCACTAGAATAGTAAAGGAGCGCAATCTTGGCATTGCATATATACCTCAGGGCCTAGTAAGAATACCATCAAATGATGGGATGCACAAATTTATGGAGTGGTCTAATAGGCAGACAGCACTAATGGTCCTTGGAAATAAAAAAATATTAAATTATGGCATATACTTTTATACAATGAACATAATACTTTTAGTATCCTCAATTGTTATTGGTATATTATATAACGCTGCGATGTTTTTGTTGCTGTTACCTTTTGCAATAGGGATAATAAAATCTTATAAGCGCTCTAAACTTTTAGATTTGCGTATAGCAATAGCCTCACTGGTTATAAATTTTATATATCTATTAAATCTTCTAAATGCAAGAAGTGCAAAAACTATAACCTGGCGAGGTATAACTTATAAATTAGAGCAGGATTAAGCAAAAAAGTTGTGTATTTTCATATTGCCTATTGCAGCATGCATTATGCTAGTAAAATAGGAAGCTATTTAATATTTTCTTTTTAATATACTTATATTAGTCGCGTATCTATGTTTTCTTTTATGGTGAGCCATTGGTTTCAAGCTATACTCTTGTCCCGGAACATTCGCTTCTTAGTGAGAACGATGCAAAGAAAGTAGCAAAGAAGTTTAAAATATCAATGGAAAAATTCCCGAAAATACCAGCAAGTGATCCACAAGCACAGAAGCTCAAGGCGGTGCCAGGGCAGCTCATATCTATAAAAAGAGACGACGGAAATGGGGAGTATGTTTATTATAGGTACGTAATAAAAGGATAAGACTACCCCTTTATAATTAAGGTTGGTTTAATGAGCGGTCACGAAATTTTAGAGTCTTATATATCCACAGTATCTATGGTTCAACAGCAAATAGAGAGCTATAATCGTTTTATACATATTGGTATACACAAAATTATAGAGAGCCAAGATAGAATCGAGCCTGACGTGCAGAATTTTGGCATAAAGCTAAATAGCATACGACTAGAGCAGCCAAAGATAATAGAATCTGATAGTTCAACTAAGAATCTCATGCCTCATGAGGCAATGATAAGAAATCTTACATATTCTGCGCCAATGTATCTTACATATACTCCTATAATAAGCGGCATAGAAAAGACCGTGAATATGGGGGAGGCATATATAGGAGAGCTTCCTGTAATGGTAAAGAGCGATTTATGCTATACTAAAAATATGGTTTACGATCAGTTATCAAATGAGGGTGAGGACCCGGATGATCCTGGCGGCTATTTTATAATAAAAGGTACCGAGCGTGTCTTGGTAGGAATTGAGGATTTAGCTCCAAATCGTATGATATGTACTCGGGATCCAAAGGAAACAATATGTAAAGTATTCTCAACAACGCAGCTTAGTTTTAGGGGCAAATGCAGTATAAAAAGAGATGAATATGGAATATATAATATAACATTTCCTACATTCTCAAAAGGGCTTGATCTTATTTTGGTTTTAAGGGCTTTAGGGCTATCTAATGATGCGATATTAGAGCAAATAGCTGAGAAAGAAATAAAGAATGACATGATACTAAATATAAGCGTCAGTAAAGCAAAAGATATGAGTGTATCAGAGGCGCTTGCAGAGCTTGGGAGATTATCTGCACCAAATCAGGCAAAGCAGTATCAAGATAAAAAAGCTGATGTTCAATTAGATACATACATTCTGCCTCATATAGGTATATTAAAAGAATCACGAATAGAAAAAGGCAGATATCTTGTGAGTATGGCAGAACGCGCATCTATGGTTGCATATAAATACATAGAGCCGGATGATCGCGATAACTATAAGAATAAACGCATAAACCTTGCTGGCGATTTAATGGAGGTTTTGTTTAATAATAATTTTAAAGCATTTGTGCGTGATGTAAAATACAGAATAGAACGTACAACTGCAAGAGGGCGTAGAGTAACTGTTAGAACAAATATAAATCCTGATACGCTAACAGAGAAGATTTTATATTCTATGGGTACAGGTTCATGGCCAACAGGTCAGACTGGCGTATCACAGGTTTTGGATAGAACTAATCTTGTAAGCGCGCTATCACATTTAAGAAGGGTAAAATCCCCACTAGCAAAGAAGCATTCGCATCTTGCTGCAAGAGAGATACATGGCTCTCATCTGGGAAAAATTTGTCCAAGTGAAACACCTGAGGGTACAGAGGTAGGACTGACTAGATATCTGGCATTGATGTCACGTATAACCGTCGGAGCTGATGAGGCAATGACACGAAAGAGAGTCGAAGAGATAATAGCTGGGTTAAATAGCGCAAAGAAGTGATTTTTATGGTAGAGCAACAATGTACTATATATATAAATGGAAGGCAGGTGGGTTTTGTAAAAGATGGCGCCGCATTTGCAAATGAGATAAGAAAGAATAGGCGTCAGGGCTTACTGTCTGGAGAAATAAACGTTTCATATGTGCGCAAATTAAATGAAGTGCGTGTATTAACAGATAGGGGCAGGGCAAGAAAACCATATTTAGTGGTAGAGGATGGCAAGAGTAAATTTACCGAGGAATTAAGAAAGAAATTACAGGCAAAGGAGATAGATTTTAATTATCTTGTAAGACGTGGTATAATAGAGTATTTAGATTCTGAAGAGGAAGAGGATATTCTCGCGGCGATATCTGAGGATAAAATAACAGAAAAGACAACACATCTTGAGATAGATCCTGCATCAAATTTAAGCATTGTAATAAATTCTGCAGTTTTTCCAGAATATAACAGCATAGGAAGGCACTCGCTTATATCAAACCAGTCAAAGCAGAGTCAAGGGTTATACACAATAAATTTTAAGAATAGATATGATGCTCGAGCATATTTATTATACTACCCACAGCAGCCGT
>JAMCZM010000014.1 GCA_023485645.1 Candidatus Martarchaeota archaeon | reverse complement strand
ACAATATAAAATTCAAATTTTTACCTGCTTGTACAATCCTATTATTTTGTTTTAACAGACCATAATTAATTGAAAATGTCTTATTTATCTCATTTATACTTTGGTGTTTGGATAGTATGTAATTTTTTAAAGCTTTTATTTTTTGTGAATTTATAGATATAAGGTTATTAACCCATGATTGATTTTCTAATGTATAATTTTGCATGCTTAAATTAAGATCAAGCAACGACCCATTTGTTATATTATAAAATTGTAGTGATTTTTGTATAAAATTTTTATTTGATTTAGAGGCATTGTAAACTGAAAAATTTTGAGGTTGTGTAGTTTTTGAACTTCCTTGCATACTACTATAATTATTATAAAAATTATTTTTATTTAATGTTGAATTAGTTAACACTATATTACTATTATTATAAACAGGGTTAGACTCATTAAATTGTATAGTTACATTAGCACCTGATGGCACATAACTTTTATTAATTTGCGCGACATAAATGACATTTCCAATTAATACATTAGGAACTAAAAATAAATAATTCCCGGCAGTTACATTAAACGTGATTGTGTTTGTGTTCGTAAATTTTGTTATATTTGAATAAGTTAAATACCATAAACTGTTATTTGGAAGGCCTTGCTCAAAAAAATTAGTATCCAAAAACATTTTATAAGAGATGTTGGCCTCATTTATACCATTATCATTTATGCTATTTACGTTTGGTATATAAATAGAATTAAGATATTTTAATTGTGGTACAAATAATAGGTAATTGCCCGTTTTTAACGCTACAATTGCATTCGGAGCAGTTGCATTTAATGTGATTGTATTATTTAAAATTACATTCCATTCGAATCCGTCAGGTAAGCCACGCTCAAAAATAGTTATATTACCAAGCCCTATATTATTTTGAGTATATGCACTTTTCACTGTAGTATTTAGTATAATAGAATTCGAAGTATTATTTATTGAATTGTAATTTACCGTATTTGTTATATTATATTGACTAGTTGTAGCACTTGTTAATTCACCCATCAATAATAATGATAGTATTAGAATCGTTAACACAATGTAATTTTTTTTCATCTATACCATTATATTTTATTTATATTAAACTAATTAATTTATGCCTAATAATCGTTTTATTAAACCAATAAGACCAAAACTTTTTGTACGTATATTATCCTGAGTTTTCAAAGAGTAGAATCTTGATAATTCTAAAATGGCTTTGGAAAATGCACTTTTTTTATCTTTTAAGTATGCTGGTACATGCATTGCTATGCTCTCAGGCACTACCTCATCCTCAGGTATTACTGCAGCTGCCTTAGAACCATACATCTCTTCTATCTCTTGTACATGCAATTCATATCTTTTATTTTTAACCCTATTTATAACAAGTTGAGATTTTAAATTATGCTTTCTATAGGAATTTGCAAGCCTTATACAACTAGTACACGAACTTAATTCCGGAGTCGTTATTATTATTGCCTCATTTGATACGTCAACTAGTTCTGGGACCAAATAACCAGGAGCTGTATCAAATATTATAAAATTATAATTAGTCCGCCTAAGTTCATTTACAAATTTTGTCAACTGCGTAGAAGTTGGTGGGGGGGAGGAACTTCGGATATTCCCTGGAATTATTCTTAGCCCAGTTGGTGCATGCAATACTGTAGCTGTTTCAATCCTTACCTTTCCCTTTAATACATCATCCAAACCCACATTCTGATTCTCTATCCCTAAATGAAATCCGACACTTGGATTTGCTACATCAAAATCTATAAGAAGAACACTATTGCCAAGTTCCTGCAATATAGTAGCAAGATTTACTGATATGGTAGTCTTGCCCACGCCTCCTTTCTGAGAAGCAACTTTTATTAAATAAGGATTACTTGACATTTTATCTATTCCCTTTTTATCTGATCTTTTATGCGTTTTAATTCATAGCTTCTCTGTGAATTATATTTTGCTTTGGATTTTGATTTATATATCATTACTATTAATATCACAGTTAACAATAAAAATCCTCCCGCTATTAAATAAAAATCGAAATTTGTATAAAAATTATTTATTTGGTGCTGCAGCAAGATAGTACTATTTCTTTCAGTAAAATTCGATTGGTTACTCACATTATTAGTATTTAATTTTTGAACTATTACCGTTGGTATTGAAGTTGAATAATTTATTCCATTACCCAATATGAGTAAGTTAAAAATTTGTGTGCCGGCAGTTGAATTTGTTTTAATATGAAAATTAGTGGTTATAAGCTCATTTGGGTATGCATTGACAACTTGTATGGGATCTAAGATTTGGGCATTACTATAATCATTTAGACTAAATGTTATATTAGTGTTATATGTTCCAGTATATATGGATGTTAAGGATATGACATTTGTAGAATTTGTATAAAATGGCGAGATATTTATTTTTATTAAATCAAAAGTATTTTTGGTTTTTTGTATAGATTCTGATTCATATACATTTTGAAAATTTTGTAATAAAAGTTGATTTTTTGGATCTTCTATATTATAATATAAATATACCTTGCTCCCTTTTGTTACATAATTAATATGCCAATTTATATTATAAAATCCATTAGAAATAGTTATATTATTCTGAGCACCATATGCATATATCTGCGACTCGTTTTTTACAATTGACAGAGGTATTTTAGTGACTAATAATACATTAGCTAATGAAGTATTTGAAGGAGCTGATATTGCTATTGTCCCTGATGCATTTTTAGTATTATTTGATAATGTTATCTGATTTAAAATTGATGGCACATTATTTACTTTTTTATAAACATTTAAAGTAATAAATTCGCGCTGATTTGATGTTGCGCCGCCAATTGCATGTACTGTTATATTTATCGGTATTAGATATATTCCTGGAGACATATTTAATTGTGGTATAAATACAAGCTGTACACTTAGAAAACTCCCTTTATTAAGATATATATTATTCGAAGAAAATTTTACTATGTTATCAAAATTTGGTTGTGTTGAAATCGTTATGTTTTCTGAGACATTTGTAGGATTTAAAAATCCTATTTGCGTTACAAGTAGTGAATCATTCTGAACTGAAATATATAGTGGTACATCAGATAAAACAAGTTGTGGGATAGGAACTATCGACTCGTTTGTTCTTGTTATATTCACGCTAGGAGCGCTTTTTTTATTTGAAGTTTGATTTTGTATTGGAATTATAGTATAATTCAAAAACTTTTTCGTTGAAATGCTCTTAATAAATGAATATCCTGATGTATTTGCATATGCCACTAGCGTTACATTATAATTACCGTATTTAGAAGTAAAATTTGAGGGCTCTATTATTGTTAATGTCTCATTTGATCCGGGCGCTAGCGCCGGTTCGGTATACAGATTAATTGAGTTATATGCTCCCGTAATTGACATATTTAAAGTAATTGAATTTGATGCCAATTGGCCTATATTAGATATATCAATTGTAAATGAAAGTGCAGACCCCGGATTTAAAGTGCTTGCACTCTCAGAAAAATTTGTTATTATTATATTTGCAGGACTCTCCAACATAAATTGCTTCTTGCTTGTATTATAAGTATTAAAATTATTTAATGAGAGCGTGGCAATTTCAGTACCGTTTCTAAGATAAGAGCTATTTATTATTATATTACCGCTGAATGTTTTATTTACATTTAGTATACTTATTTTTTTTGTATACTGCACGCTAGAATTCCCATAAGAGCTTACGTTTATGTATCCAGATAGATTGCCTATGTTACAGGACGCAAGAGACGCCCCAGTATAATTAAATTCAATATTTGAATATTTTATATATGTTGAATTTGTATTTAGTAGCACATTAAAAGGGCAGGTAACAGTAACATTTGCAGTGATTACGCTCGCGCTAAATGATGCACCCTGCAGAATTGATATTATCAGAAAGGATACTAGAATTTTTTTATAATCTTTTATATATACCACGCAATACACAATATAAACAATACTATAAAGAAAACATTATAAATTTATCTCTGTTATAACAAGTTAGCTGTGAATGTTACTAACTAAATTTGTATCAATAATAAACAAAATTAGTATTGTATTGATTCATCAGCCCTCTTATACTCTAGGATTTCACTCTTTTTAAACCATACATCAATTTCTTTCTTTGAATCTAATACGCTGCTTGAAGCATGTATAATATTTTTCATTGCCCTATTTTGCTTGTCAGCAAGATCATATGAGTCATTTGAAAACATTCCGCGTATAGAGCCGCTATCAGCGGTCTTTGGCTCTGTAGAACCTACAATTTTCCTTATTATTGAAATTGCGCAATTGCCTTCAACGACCATTGCAACAACGGGCTCATTTGCAAGAAAGTCTATTAGCTGCATTCTTATCTTATGCCCTATCTCCATCTCGCTCTCAACCACCTTTACGCCTTTCTCCATATATGAAGCCTTTGCCTTCGTACCAACAGCCTTTAACCATTCATCATCAGCAGCATAGTGATTGCCTACAAATTCGCTTGATGGCTTTAACATTTTAAGCGCAACAACCTTTAAACCAGCGGTCTCGAATCTATCTATTACCTTACCTATTATTGCCCTATAAACACCATCTGGCTTTACAAGAACTAAGCTTCTCTCTATCATGCAATTACCTTATTCTTTATATATCTTATACAAGAATATATTAAAATATAGATTATTTGCTTAATTCATAGCTAATATGTTGATACTTATGATAAGACAGCCTATAATATGCATAATGGGTCATGTTGACCATGGCAAAACATCGCTATTAGATAAAATACGAAATTCTACAATAGCCGCAAAAGAAGCAGGAGGTATAACGCAGCATATTGGCGCAAGCGAAGTACCAATTAGCATAATAAACAAAATCTGCGGACCTATGTTAAAATCAATGAATACAAATATATCAATCCCAGGATTGCTCTTTATAGATACACCAGGGCATGAAGCATTCACAAATCTAAGAAGAAGGGGAGGGAGCGTTGCAGACCTTGCAATACTTGTTGTTGATATAACAAAGGGCTTTGAACCGCAGACAATAGAGGCCGTTGAGATATTAAAGGAGTATAAAACCCCATTTATTATTGCGGCAAACAAGGTGGATCTTATAAGCGGATGGATAAAATCTAACACTAATAGCGTAATGGAATCATTAAAAAAGCAGAACGCGTATGTATCTGAAGAATTTGAAAAGCGAATATATGAGATTATAGGGAATATAAGCGAGCTTGGTTTTACAAGCGAGCGTTTTGATAGAATAAAAGATTTCAAAAAAGAGCTTGCAATAGTTCCATTATCTGCAAAAACAGGAGAGGGTATAGCTGAATTACTTATGCTTGTTACTGGTTTATCTCAACGCTTTTTAGAAATGAAACTTAACATTGAAGTAAATGGACCTGCAAGAGGCAGCATACTAGAGAAGCGCGAGCTTAAAGGACTTGGAATGACTATTGATGTTATATTATATGATGGCACGCTGCATGTAAATGATACTATAGCATTTGCAACTCAAAATTCTGTGCAAAAAGTAAAGATAAAGGCATTGTTAAAACCAAAGCCCTTACATGAGATACGAGAGTCCTCAAGCAATTTTAGCTATGTTGATAGCGTCAGTGCGGCATCTGGAGTTAAGATAAGCGGAACAGGATTAGAGGATGCAATACCGGGGTCCCCTATAATTGAGGTACGCGATAATACATATTTGGAGCAGATAAAATCTGAAATCGGTGACATATTTAAAACATATGATAATGGCATTATATTAAAGGCAGACTCTATTGGAAGTATAGAGGCAATATCAAAATTATTAGAATCAGATAACATAAAAATAAGTAGAAGGGGGCTTGGAGCTATAACAAAAAGAGATGTGCTTGATGCTTTTGGCATGTATGCAATAAATCCAATGGATGCTTTAATACTCGCATTCAACGTACCTATGGATGCTGATGCCCAATCAATAGCCGCATCCAGCAATGTTAAAATAATAAGTGGCAATATCATATACAAAGTAATAGAGGATTATAAATCCTATATTTTGGATGCGCAGAAGAATATGACTAAAAAATTAGAGAGCGAACTAATCTTCCCTGGAAAAATAGAGATACTACGAGATCGTTGCTTTAGAGCATCGCACCCTGCGGTTTTTGGAATATATGTAGAAATTGGTAGGATAATGCCGGGCTATTTGATGATGAATGAAAAGGGAGAGGTAATAGGAAAAATAAAAGGCATACAGAATGAGAAATCAGAAATTGAACTTGCAAAAAAAGGTGACAGCGTTGCTATATCCATGGATGAACCAACATTCGGCCGGCAGATACGTGAAGGCCAATTTCTTTATACGCGCATAAAAGATGCTGATGAAAAACTTCTTTTAGATAAATTCGCACATCTTCTTAATGATGATGAAAAAAAGCTGCTAAAGCAAATAATCGAAATAAAACAGAGCGGAAGGGGAGAATTAGTTTAATGTCACTCTTAATTTGATTGTGCATTAATCTTTAGATAATTTTTTTTAAATATCGCGTACATATGCTGGTTTACAAAGCTGCCATTTTGTTGACTTGCAAGTATACCATTCTCATCATATCTGAGATTTTTAATATAGTAATTTTCTATTAGAGTACCTTCCTTTTCAAAGCCCAATTTTTCCAGTATATGTATTGACACATTATTAAAATCAAGCACCTTTGATGATATCTTATTAAGCGATAATATTTCAAATCCAAAATGTAACCCGAGCAGTATGCCTGCAGATGCATACCCCCTATTACGATGCTCTTTTCCAATCCAATATCCCAACTCGCAATGCTTATTGTTATTATCTAAATCATATAACGTAATCATACCTAAAAGCTCTTTAGTTTCTATATCCTTAATGGCCAGATGATACGCGGAGTTTGTAGCATAACCAATTGTTGCACTCTCAATTAATGCAACAGCATCCTTTCTAGTATATGGAAATGGAAAGCTTTCAATGCTGCCAAAATTGTGCGATATATCCAAACTGTTTGCACTTTTTGCTATTGCATCAGCATCATCAATTGAGATATCCGATAAGAATACGCTTAAAGAATTTGAACGTAAAATCATTTTATTCGCACATCTTTTCTCTTTTATATCCTTAAAGGGCATAAAAACACTTACAGTCTATCAAGCCTTGGGGTATATGGTTTTACGAACAGATAGAAGCGCTGATTGCCCTCAAGCTCCGTCACTATGCGTTCTGATATCAATTTCATTGGATCCTGAAGCAATGAGACGCGAGATGATAGATCTGCAAAACTCTCAAATTTCTTTATATTTCTCTCCTTTAAAATTGTTGTAAGATGCTTCTTACCTATGCCTGGAAGTAATTCTAAAGAGTGCTGCCTTATATTTATTGAAGCGGCATTGTTGAATATATCAACAAAACGCTTCTCATTCTCCTTAATTATGTTAAGTATTATATTATTTAGCGCATTCTTTGCGGCCTGAGTCAATTCGGAGTATTGTATTCTCGTCTTAATTAGCATTATTTTATCACGTTCTCCGCTACCGATGTAAACCTTCTCTCCTATATTCAAAACAGCATTAGGTTTTGTGGTTGCTTCAAGAAGCGTAAACCACCTTTCTCCCATTATCTGTGCTATAGGATCAGACTTGCCAGAAGACGATTTGCCCTTTGGCAGAAAATCCAAAACGTATGAATAATCCTCCTTTCTCTCCTCACCATGACTCTCCATATAAACACCAATCTTTTATTCATTCAGATTCCTTCATTATAGCTATAATCTCCTTTATCGCAGCTTCCTCTAAAGTTATCTTGTCAAACGCAAGTATCTGCTTTAGTAGCATCTCAGTTGTCGGGCGTATGTCTAGTATTTTTGATGCAAGTGACGGCTTCATGCCAGATATTGCATTAAGCTTCTTTTCCAATTTCTCATATTGGGCCTTGCTCAATGCAAATTTTTTTGAATGCTCGAGCGCTATCTCCTGCTCATATATTGGATCGCGCTCCTTTCTTCTACCCTCCAAAATCTCGCTAACATTATTTAACGACACAGTTCCATTGCTCTTCGAATCCTTTCCAATCATAAACACACCCTAAAAATCATGAAGTATACCAAAACTTATAAATAAAGTATTTGCTACTTGTATACAATCATTTATTAATATTTTAGCTGAAAGGGTATAAAAAGGTTTTGAGGTTTGTTGATGGATGCAAAATCCGCATATTTAAGTGTACTTGAGGAAGTAAAGAAGCATATTGCAGGCAATGACGATATAATAGAGCTTATTTTCATTGCAATGGTAGCAAACGGACATGTTATGCTTGAGGGTGTTCCAGGCGTTGCAAAGACCACAATGGCAAAAACAATATCAGACGCAATTGATGCTGATTTTAATAGAATACAGGGAATGCCAGATCTTGTTATAAATGATATTATAGGATATGTATATACTGATGAGAACAAAAGCCCAAAATTAAAAAGAGGGCCAATCTTTACAAATATATTATTAGTTGACGAGCTTAACAGGGCACCACCAAAGACTACTACTGCTCTACTTGAAGCACTTGAAGAGCGGCAGGTTACTATAAGCAATCAGACGATAAAACTACCTACGCCATTTACTGCAATAGCAACACAAAACCCATTGAATATAGAGGGTACCACACCGCTTCCTAAAGTGCTTGCGGATAGATTTTTGATGAAAATAACAGTCAATTATCCAGGAGAGGATGCCGAATCTGAGATTCTTAGAATTAAAGAGAGAGAGGAGCGCCTTACAGTAAAAAAAGTTATATCAGTAAATGATATATTGGACATGCAATCGCAAGTTAATGGGATAAGCATGAGTGATGATGTAGTTAAATACATAACAAAGCTTGTTAGGGCAACGCGAACAGATATTCATGTAGTAATGGGAGGCAGCCCTAGAGCGGATATTAGTTTTATGCGCTGTGGAAAAGCCAAAGCGCTTATAAATGGAAGAGATGAGGTCACAATAAGCGATATAAAATCATTGGCAAGAGCTGTGCTCAGCCATAGAATAGTTGTACGATCTACAGGAGGCATTGGCGTTAATGGGGTAATTGACGGTATTGTTGCGACGTTATAGGTATTTTTATGAGTATTAAATTACAGGGAGCTGTCGAATATTTAATGACATATAGCTGGGCGCTTCTAATAATTGCTGTTGTAATTGCGGTAATATTATACCTTGGGTTATTCAACCCTTCAGCATTCGTTGGATCTGAATGCGTAGTACCAGCGGATTTTAACTGCATACAGGCATTTTTATATCCCAACGGGATAGTATATCTTAATTTAGGGCAGGCAACACCATCTAGCATACAGATAACCACAATAGGGTGCAGCAGCACAAAAAATTATAGCCATATGAATATCGTATCTCCGCCAGTAACGCTGCAGATAGGAAATAATGCCACATTTAATATGCAATGCTATGTTGGAAATGTGCCTTTTAATGGACCTGTTAGCACATTATATACAGGATACATTGTCATGAATTATACTGATTTGCAAAGCGGATTCCCTAAAACGCTAGTCGCAAACCTTGTGCAAAAGGTTGTATGATATTCATCTTGCAAAATTAACATATAATAATAATATGATAATGCAACCAAAAATACGTTTATAAAATATGTTAATTCTCGCCTAAATCCCAAACTTTTGCCGTGATAGATATTTTATATGGAAGCTTTTTGTGATGCGGGATTATTTACATCAATCTTTTCGCCATTAAATGTGCTAAGAGTCCTCTCGCGTCTGCTTTTAAATGGAACATATTCCTTTCCATTACCACTGAAAAATTTAGAGAAGAACTCGACATACAAAAGCCTTGCACTCTGTATTCCAGGCTCAAATAGAGCTATTGCGATATTAAATAACTGGCCTAGTATTAGTATTATAACGCCTATTATACCGATAAATATGGACTGCCCTAAAGAGTGCACAAATATAAAGTCTATCACCTGCGCAAGTATTACTGATGCTAGTAGTATACCGACAAGCCTCATATATGAGAGCATGTGGCTTATAAGCGATGGCAGCTCCATTAGGGCGCTTAACTTCTCCGTTAACGCCACGATGCTAATTCCGACTATTAATAATACATATGACAAAATAGCTATAGGATTTGATATGCCAAGTGGTGATTGATGTATTATATCAAGGCCAAATATCACAATTCCCCATGCACCTAAAAGCCAACCGATCTTACCTATTGCATGTGTTTTATGCCCCACTATTATGTTATTTATTGCACCCAATACAAATCCTGCTGATACTACAAGAACACCTACCCATCCTGATATAACAAGAAGCGTCGGAAGACCCAATTCAACATTAAGTAGTGGGGTATAGCTTAATTGAAAACCAAAATACTCATTGAATGCTATGCCAAATATAATGGCGATTATAGATCCTGGTATTATGGATTTTGATAACATCATAAGCCCATTATCGCTTATTATTGTATGTATAAAATTGGTTATCTGTTTTGGTATTCTACTCTTCTCTTTTGGATTTTTAAGCCGCTCCATAAGCCAGAATGCACCTGCCAGCATTATCAATCCATACCCAACATCACCAACCATAAAGCCAAAAAAGAGAGGGAATAGCAGGGCAAACATCAATGTTGGATCCATTTCGTCACTTCTTGGAAGAGAATAGAAGCGCACAAAAAATTCAAAAAATTTTAATTTTATAGGATTTGACATCTTTGTAGGGGCAATCTCACTAGTTTTAAATTTCTCTATTATAAAGTGATTTTTAGTGCTATCTTTTAATAAGAGCTCTAATTTTCTCATATTGGCAATTGGCACCCATCCCTCTATCATGTCCGTATATTTTGTAGAACCTAATTTTGCAACAACATCTAATTTCTCCATCTCTATATCGAGCTGTTCGCGTATAGCAGAGACCAAATTATAATTCTTCTCTGATATAAACTTAAGTTCAGCATCTAACGACGCTTCTCTCTCTTTTAATATATTAAGATCAGCTCTCTGGCGTTCTAACACCACTTTGGGCTTACCCATTAACATAGGTATTATATCTATTGATACATTGAACTTTGATGCGATGCCGCCAAAATCATGCTCATTTGTACGAGGTATACTTATTATAGATGCGCCAGTATTTGGAAATGATATGTGACCAATATTATGTATTTTATGCTTTAATGCCAATATAAAAGAATCGGAGTCGCTCCCGGAAACGATAAATGATACTACAAATTTGCTATTTAGTATATGTAAATCCTCTTGAAATTGATGTATCTTCTCTAAAATGCTTATGTTATAATTTATCTGCTTTACTTCAGCATGTATTTTTTCAATCTGTTTTTTTATGAGCACAACATGGCTGTCTATATCTATTTTGTTTGCAAAATTAGGTTCTACAAAATATACGGACATGATAGAGGGATGGGTGCCAATTGCCAATATGAGAAAATTAGAGCTCTTATTAAAAGATAGCACTAAAAATCACTTTATAATAGAGAAATTTA
>JAMCZM010000010.1 GCA_023485645.1 Candidatus Martarchaeota archaeon | reverse complement strand
TTGTTTTAATATTTTATTTTTACCATTTTTTAAATAACCTTTCAATATATACTTAAACTCATTATTATTAAACTCTTGTTCTGCGGCTAGTATATCTATTTCCCTAGGTGCTACCTTTGCTGATCCTGGATCTAAAAGATAAACTATTTTTTCCCCTTTTATGTTGTTAAATAATAAATTTTTTTTATTTATTTCTGACCAAACAAGAACAGGTTGTACATCTAATTTTAATTTTTTTATACGAAGACAAAAATAATCAGCTATTGATTTTGCTTCTTTAATCCTATTTATTGCAACAAGCCAATTTTTTATGCGAATAATTTCATTATTAAGATATTCTATATTAGAAATTCCCTGAAAGTTTATAAATTTTCCTTCAATCCAACCAAATTTTTTGCCAACGTTAACATTGTTATGGATATCATAAAGGTATTCTCCCAATTTTTCAAGTACATATTTTATATCTGTTTTTTTAATTTTGTCTACGGTTTTACCATTTAATTTTTCTAATATTATATAAGAGTATTTTTCAAATTTTCCTATAAAGAATACTTTTGGAACCGGTACAAATGTATAATTTTTAGTAAGTGTATATATATAACACCTTTTTATGGGTTGATGCAAGGACTTTTCATCGTAAAATTGTATCACATATCTTTTGTTTGTATATAATCTAAATATATAGCTATTAGCGCGATGGCCTGCATTTATTCGTTTATATATTACTTTTGTAGGATCTTCTTTTAATTGTGTTTTTATAAATCTTTTTAAAAAAATGTCATCCACACCTACATTAGTCACCTATTCACCATAAATATTAAAATGTATAATTCAACATGAAATACTAATTTAGTATCTTATTTTTATTGCTCCTCTTTTACCAACTTTAATTATTGAACCATCATTCACACATTCTGAATTTAATTCTAAATCAAAATTAGTTATTTTAGTTCCATCTATTTGGATTGCTCCGGAAACAACAAGTCTTCTACCATCACTCATACTTTGTATTAGTCCAATTTTATGTAGTACTTTAAGAAGCCTACGTTCACCTAACGTATTCAAATCAATTTTTTGAGGTTCCTTCGCAACAATACCTTTTTGTATTGTCATTTCAAAAGTTTCTTTTGCACTATTTGCTTCTTTTTCTCCGCGTAATAATTTAACTATCTCATACGCAAGTATTTTTCTATCTTCGATCATATTTTCCTTACGCACTAACCGTTCTTCTACTTTTTCAATAACTGTATTATCTACATTCGTAAATCTTTTTAGATATACTGGTATTATAGTATCATTTATTTGTGTAATATTTACAAAAATTGATAACGCATCGCAAGATATATTAATGGAATTCCCTTCAGTCTTTCCCATTTTTCTTCCGTCAGTACCTAATAATATTGGTGTTGTAATACAATGTTTATCTTTTCCTAAGAACTTACGCACAAAATCTCTACCAACCAACATATTGAAAAGTTGATCTCTGCCGCCTATTTCTACATCTGCCTGCAATGCCACTGAATCATAGCCTTGCATAACTGGATAAAAAAATTCATGTAGAAAAACTGGTCTTTTCTCCGCTTTTCGTTTTTGAAACATATCGCGTTCAGCAATACGCTGAACAGTTACATTTGATGCAAGATTCATAATCATTTCAGTATTCATATGTCCGAACCATTCACTGTTTTGTTTTATTTCTATTGGGTTATCTTTAAAATCAAATATGTTAATTATTTGGTTATGATATGTACTTAAGTTCTCGATAACTTGTTCCCTTGTAAGTTTTTTTCGTGTTTTTGCTTTATCGGTGGGATCGCCTATCATAGCCGTTTGATCTCCAATAAGCAATATTACCTTATGTCCAGCTTGTTGAAAACTCTTTAGTACCATTAAGGGAGTTATATGCCCAATGTGAAGTTCTTTTGCAGTAGGGTCAATCCCACTATAAACCGTAAGTCGTTTATCTGAACGAAGCAAATTTACTAAATCTTTTTCTATTATTATTTGTTCTATAACTTCTCTTTTTTTAAGGTTAGTAATAACATCCATATTTTCACCATTTTATAAATAAACTTGTCAAATCAGTTATAATATAATTTATTATAATATATATACATATTGATAGATAGGAATTTGGGACAACAGTCACTCATAACTCATCCTGAATAAATTATGTAATGATACAATGCAATTTATTGCAGTATCAACTCTTTTATCTCGTTTTTGCCATATCCTCCATCCGACCGTCCGTTTATCTGTAGAAAACCCACTCCCAGAATTTTCTTGTTTTTACTACTCTGTGGGATAAAGTTGGATTGTTTATTATTCTTTTAAAAATATTTCTCCAGTTTGAAGATATATTTATCGTAGTATTATTTTTTGAAATATATAAAAAACAGTCTCATCATCAAAATATTTTAAATTTGATTGATAACTATAATATCTTTTAAAACAAACATTTAAATATTTGAAATATGTCTGTTTTACTATGGATGAATCATTAGAAGCAAGAAATCGGGCATTATATCACATACGAGATACTTCACCAAAGCCTTATAAATATGGTTTTGCAAAACTCGCTAATGAACTTACTCTAATCGTAACTAAAGTGTGTAATATACGATGTATATACTGCTATGACAAATCCAATGCGCCGTTAAATAAAAAGCGTGAAGAAATACTACAAAGTAAAATAAAACGGGAGGAACTTCAATTATGGGAGATTGTAAATCTTATAAGGACGGTAAAAAAACTTGGTTGTAAACGGATAAGAATCACTGGAGGAGATCCATTTATGCGTGGAGATATATGGGAGATATTTGATGAATGTATAGATATGGAGGTAACTATATGTACAAATGGCACACTCATTAAAAATCAAAAACTTGTAGAAAAAGCCAAAAAATTTTCAAAACTCCACTTACATATAAGTATAGATGGAACGGATACACATGCTAAGTATAGACTTGGTAGTGAAACTGAAGAAATAATAAGTAATACAAAATGGATAAAAAATGCAATACCACGTTCTTATATAAGCATAAATACAGTATTAAATTCGGATAATGTATATGAGTTAACAGCACTTTATACTCTCCTAAAATTATTAAAGATTGACAGATGGACTGTCAGCTTTCCTCGTTTTGGTAAAGAAGCACAGCTGGCCAAAGTAAAATTACCTCAATTAAATGTAATAGTAAATGTATTTAAAGAATTATTCCATAGTTATCAAATGGATGGAAAGCCATTTGGTTTTACTTTTTGTTATTTTTATAAATTTGAACTTTACAACCAACATGGTTATATACTACCTCCAGTTGATGATTCGGATCACCCTTGCCTTCCAAATGCTAGTGGTTGTAAAGGTTTAATAATAGACTCATTCGGCAATGTATTAGATTGTTTAGTTATGCCATCCCTTATGGATAAACCAATAAATATACGCGCCTGTCTAAAAAATGAAGATAACCCGGATCAACTTGTTGAGATGATTTATGGATCTTTAAAAAGCCCATATTATCATCTTTCAGTAAAGAATTCGGAAGTTTGTATGAACTGTCGTTATAGAAATATTTGTAAGGGAGGTTGCCCTGCGAATCTCTGGTGGTTAACTGATTACAAAGAACTTGAAGGTCCAGACCCATTAAGTTGCTTTATGTTTGATGCTTTTGAGAAAGATATATTACCTATATTACCGGATATTGATAGAAAATCTTTAGAGATACTAATAGATACTACCAAGCCCTTTAAAAATAAAGAAAAAATAAAAAATAATCACACCGACTTATTAAACAGAGTAGGATGGTTAGAATAATATTATTTTAAAACTAAACCAATATGATTGCTTTGTACAGACATTACATATTAAATGTTGTTCAACTGCTATATTTTATTGAAGTATGATGGAGATCAATCTCCAGAATACTATTTTTAATTTATTTTTCAACATAAACTTTACCCTTGAAGTATTAAACCATCTCAAATTGGATATCTCATTTATTTGATATTCTACAGTATTTGCCATAAAATCAATGTAATCTTATATATAAAATTTATTAAAATCAATTAACTAATTAATTTAATAATTTTAAAGAAGTTTTAAACCTAATGTAAACTCATTGACTCCCTTACTATCCCAAGGACCAACGCCCAGAGCAGTTTTAGATCCTGGTGGTATTTCTGTTAACCCAGCATCCGTAACAAGAGCGCAGGGTATTTGCCTAAATTTAAAAGCGTTATATAACTTTATAAGAGACTGCTCATCCGAGACCTTTAGCACGATTTTTTTCTCCCCACTATCCAGCCAAAGCTTTGCCTTTTTTGGATCAGATCGCTCAGCTTCAAAATAGCTCATAAGTGATGCGTGCGCCGCCTGCGCTGCTATTTTTCCTCTACTCATTTCCAAATCACTGCGTATTATTATTGCCTGCTTTATCTCATCTTCCATAATAGTTATTCAACATATACATTATATAATTATTACGCAGCATAATCAGTATTATAAAAGTGATGCATTGCTTGACCAACGAGTTGCAGATCTTGCAAGGCTTAAATTCCATGAATATTATCAGAATAACGATGTAGTAATAGATCAAATAGAAAAAAGAGAGTTTGGCTTTGGAGATTTTGAAACTAAAATAAGAAGAAGACATATGACTTTTAGGAATAATGATGCATTTAAAAGATACCTGCTCTCCGATGTGCCACCATTTATATCCATATCGACAGCATATTATAGAAATCCTGATGGAAGACCTATGGAAAATAAGGGGTGGCTTGGTGCCGAACTCGTTTTTGATTTGGATGCAACAGACTTAAATTTAGACTGCCAAAAAGAGCATGGTAGGGGCTGGATATGCGACAACTGTTTGAGTGCTATCAAAAATGAGGCATTAAAAACAATAGAGGAGTTCCTCATTCCAGATTTTGGTATTTCAAAGAATAATATAGAAATAAACTTTAGCGGCAATCGTGGCTACCACATACATGTTAAGGATAGGGATTTTTTTAGTTTGAATAGCAACGCACGAAAACAAATAAGTGACTATCTTAATGGCAAAGATTTGGACATACGTGTGCTATTCCCAACAATAGGAGAACGCTTAAAGGCATTAAAAGGCCCAACGCCAACAGATGGTGGATGGGGAGGGAGGATCGCAAGAACCACGATATCAGCAATAAATGGTGGTAATGAACAACTTGTCAAACTTGGCATTGACAAAAAAACTGCGCGTAAATTAATCAAAAATAAAGCTGAAGTCGTAATGGGCATAACCACTGGAAATTGGGATAGCATAAATGTGCCAAAAAAAGCAGATTTTTGGAGAAATATAATAAGTACTATGACAGTATCCCAAACAAGTGCAATCGACAAAAATGTCACAAACTCTCCAGAACATTTAATACGTGTCGCAAATACAATACATGCAGATACGGGGCTTGTTGCAAAAAAATTAAAAGGTATTTCTGATTTAGAAAAATTCGACCCGATGAAAGATGCTATAATATTCAAAAATGGAAGAATGCGCATAAATGTAAGTAGTGCTAACAAGCTCTATATGAATGGTATGGAATTTGGACCCTACAATAATACAATTGTCGAGGTGCCAACATATGTGGCGCTCTATCTTATGCTAAAGCGATGCGCCAGTTTAGCGTGACTATTTTTATTAATTATTCTAAATGTATTGTAGATCCGTTAGGTATATTTATTGAGTGCCTTTCTCCTCCAGGTTTTGTAATAATTAATTTAGCGTTATCTTTTACCACATGCAATACATTTTCAGACCATTCATTTTTTTATGTGCAAGCGCCACGTGTGCGGTAAAATTTCTTCCATAATTTGCCGATATTATTATGCCATCTCCGGCATTATGGCATTTAAATAAATCTATTTGTAAAATAAGAGGTAAATTCATTCTTATCGCACTCTTAACTTCATCACTTATAAACACCCGTTCATGCCATTGATAGCTAAATGCCTCGTGTCTAGATACCCTTCGCAAAAGGAGCAAATTTCTGTCTATATTATACCAATGCCCTGGTTTTGGGGGATATTCGTGATTAACAAACATAGAACCATAAGTTCTGCCATTTTTTTCCACGAATGGTAAATTAAACAATATACTTATACTATTGATTTTTTTCCCAAGTGATTTTGCCAAAATTGGTGCTTGTTCTGCTGTTACCATCTCTTTACTCATCATTATAGGATCATAATTAATTTTGCTGTTTAACATAAAATCAATGTAATTGGTTTGTAAAAACTAACATAATAATATAGTGGTGGGTTTAAAGTTTATTACTATTTTAATTTTTTGGGCAATTTTTAATAAAAAGTTTGCAAATTATAATATGGCAAATCATTGTACCACATTAACCAATTTTTAAGCAACGGCATAAATCCTTACTATAGAACTTATATTATATAAAACATATTAATCTTGCATTTAAGCATTCAAAAAGAATTTATAGGAAGGCTTTTATTTTTGATTTATGTTTAAATAATGTGTTGTTTTGACTGAAAGGATATTAGTACTGGCTACCGATATAGACAACGATCTTTATAGAAAAACAAAGATTGTTGGACCAGTTATAGGGAGGGAGGAGAATGTGCGTGCCGCAACGGCACTTGCAATAGCTGATCCGCAGGACTCCGATTCGAACACAATGTTTGAAGCCGTACATAAGTATGATGAATTAAAATCCATGGGCTATAAAGTATATGTAGCAACATTAACGGGGGCAGAAAATGAGGGATTTATTGCTGACACCGAGCTCTCAAGACAAATAGACATACTACTTGATAGATACAAAATAGATTCATGCGTTCTTGTTAGCGATGGTGCAAGCGATACAACACGAATTGTGCCTCTAATAAAAAATAGAATAAAATTAAATAGCGTGGATATTGTAAGAATAAAACAGGCAGAGGATATAGAGAATACATATTTTACCATAATAGAAAAATTAAAAGAACCGCATTATGCTCGTATTGTATTTGGCGTTCCCGCAGCTATAATGCTGCTTTTTGCAATAAGTTATTATTTTAATTTTGGCTGGCAATTACCAGTCGCCCTTATAGGTGCATATCTTATTATAAAGGGCCTTGGGGTAGAAGAGAAATTGATAGCATCATTTAGAGGATTTGGATTTAGCATTGAACGCTTTAGCTTTGTCTTTTATACAGGAGCAATACTTTTCACAATAATTGCTTTGGCCCTTGGATACCAAAGCTACTTGTTTGCAGCAAAATCATATACTGACCCATTAACCATCGCATCATTTGCAATTGAAGGATTTTTGCTAGTATTTCCAATAAGCTTAGTATTATATGTTGCTGGGCGCGTATCGGATTTAGAAAGTAAGAGGCTAAGATATAGGGCAATAAAGCAGGGTACATATATTGGCTATGGTATGATATCAGTTGTAATGTTATATCTAATATCAGCATGGTTTATAGGGCAGATATATTTTTACCAATTGCTTTTATACAGTTTCATCTTCATACTTTTAGGATATGGTATATCTATCTTTAGTGCACAACTTAGAAAGCGGGCGATAAAAAGGGCAAAGATGCGTGACAAGCATGTTATTAATGATGTGGGCTCTTATATAGGGAGAGTCATACGCGTGCAGCCAAATAGTGGCACAATAACTATAAAAACAAACCACGGCAGCATAATAACATATGATATAGACAGAGTTACAAGTATATCTGATAGAATTATAATAAGGTAGCAGTATATCAATTATACAAATAACACAATGCCATTTATCGCATACTAAAAAAGAAAGGTTTATTTATGTTGGGCTATAATAATAAGAACATAGTATTGCATGAGCTTATCGGATTGAAGGTTCGTGTAATTGAATGTATAGACCCATCGCAGAAAGGATTGGCCGGCATTGTTTTGGATGAAACCAAGAACATGCTTAAAATTATGACAAAAAATGGAGAAAAGACAGTATCAAAGAAAATATCAAGGTTTAAATTTATTTCTGCTAGAAATATATTCATTGTTGATGGAAGCGAGATTGCCTTCCGCCCTTCTGAGCGGATTGAAAAGGCATTCAAGTACTATCAGAGAAGGCAGCTTTAACGCCTTTTTTTACAATTAAATTTGAGTAAATGTTCAATTATAATAAGTGATTTATTGGAGTGTAATGATTCAAAATGTCCGGTACATGGAGGCCTTAAGACTCATGGATATGAGTTTGATGGTATTGTTGTCAGCGACAAGGCTAGAAAAACGATTATAATAAAAAGAGAGTACACAATATTCTTAAAAAAATATGAACGTTCTCTAAGAAAAACATCAAGAATACCTGCATACAATCCTGATTGTATTGGTGCAAAAACAGGCGATCATGTTATTATCGCAGGAACTAGAAGATTAAGTAAAACAAAATCTTTTGTGGTAACAAAGATTATTAAAAAGGGATAATTATGAAAGGACTTGCAACAAATGTTTCAAAAACACTAATACCAAGCAGTGTAATAACCTGCGCAGACAACAGCGGCGCAAAGACAATTATGATAATAAACAAGGAAGGTAAAGCAGGAAGAAAGGGCAGATACTCTCACGCTGGAATAGGTGAGGTAGTTGTATGCAGTGTTAAAAGCGGCAGCCCACAATATGTTAAAAAAACTGTACGCGCTGTTATAATTAGGCAAAAGCAGCCTATAAGAAGGGCAAATGGCATGCGTGTTAGATTCGAGGATAATGCGGGCATTTTAATAAATGACCTTAATTTACCTATAGGAACTGAAGTAAAAGGACCGGTCGCACGTGAAGTAATTGAAAGATTTATAAAAGTGGCTAATATTGCCTCAAAAGTGGTATAAATGATAGGCAGCAGCAAACCAAGAGAACAGAGAAAATTCAGGTATAGTGCGCCTATGCATGCAAGGCAACATTTTGTGCATGCACACATCGACAAAGCGCTCAAGGCAAAATTAAAAATTAAGAAAAGGGCAATACAGATATGCAAGGGAGATACAGTAAAAGTAATGACTGGGGCTAATTTTGGCAAGAGCGGAAAAATTATCAGAGTCGATATGAGAAAAGGATTTGTCTATATAGATACGATAAAAAGAAAAACAATGAAGGGAAAAGAGTATGATGTTCCGATAAGCTGCAGTAATGTATATATAACAGATTTGAATTTAACTGATAAGATCCGTGCAGCTATATTAAAAGTAAACGTACAGCAGGCGCCTAAAGAAAAAGCTGCTGAATTACCACATAAGGAATTATCAACAAAGATAGAGGAAAATAAAAAAGAGGTTGTTTTAAATGGCGAATAAGGGCAATAACAGACATATGAAATCAATTAACGCTCCTAAGTATTTAGGTATACATAAAAAAGAGAACGCGTATGTCATGATGGCATCTCCAGGAAGACATAGCGCAAATATGAGTATACCTCTTGCACTTTTTGTCAAAAAGGAGGGTATTGCAGACATAACAAAAGATGCGGGGATAGTCATAAAAAATGGTAATATAAGCGTAAACGGAGTTATTGTTACAGATCCGAAGTATCCAATAGGCATCAATGATATAATACATATAAAGAAGTCAAACAGCAATTATAGAGTATTAATAGATGGCAATTCTAAAGTAATATTTGAAAAGCTTAAAGCCGAGGGCAAAAGTACAACATTTAAGGTCATACGCAAATATATTTCCAAAAATGGAAAAATGTTTATAAGCTTACATGATGGCAGCATACTTGAGTGTAATAAAGATATAAAAGTAAATGATTCTGTTGTAATAGACTTTGATAAAAAAATTTTGGAAATATTGCCATTCAAAAATGGGGCAAAATGCTTCGTATTTAAAGGAGTACATGTAGGCTCTGATGGCAAAATAAAAGACATTATAGACGGAAGCATGCATATGCCAAAAGTTATAATTCTCGAAGGCAGTGATGGCAACGAATTTAGAACAATTGTAGATAATGTAATGGTAGTTAATTAATAGATGATATTTATGAAAAATGAGCATTCAAATAAAAATGAAAATATAATGCGCAGCGTTGTTATAAACAAAATGGTAATCAACGTTGGTACAGGGGATGATAAGCAAAAACAGGAGAGTGCCAAACGATTACTAGAATTGCTTACAAAAATGAAACCTGTCGATGCAATATCAAAAAAGAGAATACCTGCATTTAAAATATCAAAGGGCAGCAAAATTGGTGCTTATGTAACTGTAAGAAGAGGAGTTGAGGAACTACTTAAAAGATTACTTGCCGCAACTGACAATAAGATAAATGAGTCCGCAATAACAGATAATGCAGTCAGTTTTGGGATACATGAATATATAGATATCGACGGAATAAAGTATGACCCAAAAATAGGCATGATGGGGATGAATGTCAATCTTTCATTTAAAAGAAAGGGAGGTATGCGTGTGTTAGAAAAAAAGAGACGGGGCGCACATGTTCCTAAAAAGCATAGAGTAATAGGAAAAGAGGAATTAAAAACATATTTGCAGGAAAAGTTAAACATCAATGTAGTGTGAAAAAATGAAAGTTAGAATTGAGGATAAACTTAAAGGAAAGGGCACGAGAAAATGTAGGCTATGCGGCACATCGAGAGGGCTCATAAGATCGCATAAACTCTATATATGCAGAAGATGTTTTAGAGAGGTCGCACGCGACCTTGGATTTGTAAAGAATGGTTGATATTTATGGTAGATAGATTTTCAAATTCAATAAATACGATAAAAACGCATGAGATTGTAGGAAAAGAAGAATGCGTCTTAGATTCGACAAAGTTGATAAAAGCGGTCCTTGATGCTATGATACGTGAATCGTATATAGAGAGTTATGAGGAATTCAGCGAAAGACATGCGAAAAAATTACGTGTAAAATTATCAAAACGTATAAATGACATTGGCGTAATAAAACCGCGATTCAGCATAAGTAAGGATATGCTGCAAAAATATGAATCCAGATACGTACCAAGTAGGGACTTTGGAGTGCTTATAATATCAACGCCGCAAGGTATAATGACAAGTAGAGAGATAAAGGACAAAAATACAGGAGGAAGATTGCTCGCATATGTATATTGAATTTATATTAGGTAATTATAATGTTAGAAATTCCAAATGGCATAAATGTTGATGTGAAAGACAATTTAATCACAATAAGCGGTAGCCTAGGCAAAAATAAACGCACATATAATGATAAACTCATGAATGTTTTAGTAAAGGGCAATCAAATACATATCGAATGCACAAAGAACAAAAAACTTGTAAAAGTCGCAAATAATACAGTAAATACACTATTAAAAGAATTGAAAAATGACATGGATGGCGTTAACAAGCACTTTGAAATAAAGATGCTTGCAGTCTTTGCGCACTTCCCAATCACAATAGAAGTTAAAAACGATACCATTATTATAAAAAATATATTAGGAGCGCGTGCAGCCATACACACAGACATTGTAGGGGATACAAAAATCGAAGTGAAAGGACAGAATGTTAGAATATACGGAATTAATAAAGAGGATGTTTCACAGACTGCTGCAAACATAAGAATGGCATGCAAAGTAAGAAAAAGGGATGAACGCGTCTTCCAAGACGGAGTTTATTACGCAATAGAGTGATTTTTATGGCAATAAAGATAAAAAAGAAAACTCACCCAAAATTTAACGTGCCAAATTTTGGCATAAAAAAGAGAAAGGGTGTCAAAGAACGCTGGAGAAAACAGCGGGGCATAGACAATAAAAAAAGAATAAAAATGGCAATGATGGGTGCAGAACCTACAATTGGTTATAGAAATAGTGAATCTGTGCGCGGCGTTAGGGCCAATG
>JAMCZM010000017.1:3306-11934 GCA_023485645.1 Candidatus Martarchaeota archaeon | reverse complement strand
GAAAAACCCCTTTTCCTCCTGCTCGCCGTCCTTTAACTGCGTAAGTACAGTGCTTCCAGGTATTAAAAAATCCTTATTATGTATTTTGTCTATTACTTTACTATGTATGTGCCCGTTAACATATAAATCATAACCTTGCGGCAGCTCTTCATTATGTATAAAATGCTCACTAAATGGCAATAATTCATATGTGGATTGATGAAACATAAATATGTTAAAATTATTTGGCACAGGCTTTGGATCGAGCTCTTTTAATCGGGGTTTTACCATTTCTTCAGATAGACCCCCTAATGCAAATATTGACACGCATTCCTCATCTTTTTTAATAGTTGTAATAGATTCACTATTATCTACAAGCAACCCTGCAAGAGAGAGTAATGTAAGTGGATTTTCCTTTCCTTCTGCCGTACGCTCATGCGTACCAGGTATTGCTATTATAGGTATATCTGTATAAATTTTATTATTGTTTGTAGAACTAAAATTTACAACGCGCGCATTCCAATGCCTCTGCTTTAATTCTCTGAATATATTTATCGCTTGTGCTAGTACCTCAGGTTTTGGATTACGCTTATCAAAAACATCCCCAGGTATTATAAGTGCATCTGCCATCGATGCTGCTAAATCAAGTGCATTTTTTGCTTGTATATAAGCATCTATATAAAAACGCTCATACCCTATATGAAAATCAGATATTATAGCAATTTTCATTTAACCTCACCCGCACTAGATATCTCACTTATAAATGCATTGATGAACTCTTCAAATTTATCCTTATTTTTTCCATATGCTCCAGCTGCACATGAATGTCCTCCTCCACTACCATTTATAATTTTAGACAGTCTATTCATTATAAAACCTAGATGTATATTATATTTTTGATCAAAATTCGGTCTCAATCTTGCTGAAAACGATATCTCACTCTCCGAACAGGATCCAAATATTGCAATATCAGCGCCTATACGCAATGCGCTCTCTGCTGCCAAATTTGAATACGCATGAGCAACCCCTTTTATAAACAGCATATTATTAACAATAGACACGCTCGCATTTCTTATATCATTAATAGTTTTTATACGCTCTTCAGCTGGAGATATATGCCTAGTCATGTCCATTAAGGTTATATAGTTTGTTCCTGCTATGCTAAATAATTCACCTAATTGAATAAATGTTTTTGGATTTGTATTCTTAAATTCTGCAGAATCAGATATTATACCCATTGCAAGCATGTTTGCAATCTTACCATCCAATTTTATTTTCAAATCTTTAAGCAACTCAAATATTATACTCGCAGTAGAATTGAATTGTTCTTCGTTAAATACAATAAAATTTTTTGCATTGTCTTTTTTTAGATGATGATCTATTATAAGTATATCCTTGCCAAATGCTTTTAATTGCTCTTTTATTCTGCCACATCCATCAACATTATTAACATCTACAAGTATTATAAGATCAAAATCATTTTTATTTATAGAATTTATCATTTTAAATTCCTTAAACCCAAGTATATCCTTTATGCGCTCCGCGTTGGCAGTCATTCTGTCTGGGAGTATAATTTTTATATCGTCAAATATATAAGATAATGCCAATGCAGAAGCTATTGCATCTGTATCGCCCATTGAATGGAAGGAGACGCCCACCCTACTTCCCCTTCGCGCTCTAATTCTTTCTAATAGATCATTATAAGTTATATCAACCATCAAACCATTATTGGCTCTTTTTTAATTCTTCAGTCAACGTACCTCTTAATGCCTGTTCCTTCTTTGAAGCTTCCTCATATTGTCTAGTTACAATTTTATGACGCATTTCTGTAGATTCCATCTTCTCTTTCAGCTTTTGCATTGCCTCGTCCTTTGTTGTCTCTATCATAAGACCGCCGATATCAATGTATACCTTACCTTTTGCAAGTAAAAGCTCCTTTTCAGCATCTTTATATTCCTCTTTTTGTTGATTAAACTGCAGCTTTTGCATTGAAAGCGATTGAATCTGCATTTGTATGTTTTGATAATCTCTTGTCATCTTTTCTAACTCTTCACGCTCCATAAAATCACTCTGTTATATTATAACTTATAATTATTTATCAATTTCTGCCATAACCACATCAAGACTCCCCAATATTGCAAAAAGATCAGCATATTTTGCACCTTTTGAAAGATGTGGTAGTACTGACAAATTTATATATGATGGTGATCTAAGCGCAATACGGTATGGCCTTTGCGCTTCTGGAACAAGATAAATTATACCCTCACCACGCGGCAATTCCCTATGTTGTATAATTATATTATCAATTTTTGCCGGCTGGCCTATTAACTTTATAGGCGCGCCCTTAACACTGCCTTTTGGCATTTTTTGAACACATGCACGTATTATATTTATACTCTCTTGTATCTCAATAAATCGTATCTTATACCTATCATAACAATCGCCATTTGATAATACGGGGGTGTTAAATTTTATTTTTTTATACATATAATAAGAAAGCTCCTTTCTTACGTCAAAATCTATACCAGATGCCCGTGCAACAGGACCGGTAACACCATAATCTATCGCGTTCTTTTTTGTAAGGACGCCAATATTTTTAGTGCGCTCCATAAATATTGGATTTGAATCTAAATGATATGTATATTCACGTACATGCTCCTCTAAATAATCCATTAAAGCTAATGTCCTATCCTCAAAATCAATTGGTAGTTCGCTGGATAGACCGCCAAGCCTAAAATTAACATAAAACATTCTAGACCCTGTAACATCCTCAAGAAGCTTTAGTACTTTTGCACGCTCGCGAAACGCCCACATAAATACGGTAAACATCTGCCCTAAATCATTTGCCAACGTTCCAAGCCATAATAAATGACTTGCTATTCGCTGTAATTCAAGCAAAATCATCCGTGCATATTGGGCAGGTTCGCTTACCTCAACACCAATGGCCAATTCCACAGCTGATACATAAAGATCATCCCACCCCATCGGAGCTACATAATCAAGCTTTTCTGTATATGATGGATTCTGCATATACATTCGTGTTTCCATAAGTTTCTCAACTCCCCTATGCAAAAAACCTATATGTGGTTCTACATCCATTATAGTATCTCCATCAACATCCACAATAAGCCTCAAAACACCATGAGTGCTTGGGTGTATTGGCCCTACATTTATTTTCATTCTAGGCATTATCTCACTTTATATGTAGATCCCCAGACATAATCCTTCCTAAGCGGATAGGTTGTGCCATTCCATTCCTCTAATAATAATCTTTTTATCTTCCTGCCTTTTATTTTTATGCCAAACATCTCTGAAAGCTCCCTTTCATACCAATCAGCTGATTTATATATGCCAATTACACTATCTATCTCCAAATTATCAAAATCTAAGATTACGTTAAATACTTGGTGTTTATTATGTTTATAATTATAAAGCAAATATACTACCTCTATATGCTCCTTTCTATCAATTGCCGTTATCATTTTAAGAGAGGTATATCCTTTTCAATCATTTTTTCTCAATTGATTCAGTAATTCCTCTCTCTTTATCTCTGTCAATTTTTCCACCTATTTTTTCTTGCAATTTCATTAATGCTCCAAATAAATTCTCAGGTTTTGGCGGGCAACCAATTGCATATACATCAACAGGCAATACCTGGTCTATTCCTTGTATTATATTATAGCTCTCCCACCATGGACCCCCAGAAGTTGCGCATTCACCAAATGCTATAACATATTTTGGCTCTGCCATCTGTTCATAAAGACGTTTTATCCTAGGCACCATTGATTTGGTAACCCATCCTGCAACAATCATTACATCGCATTGGCGTGGAGTTCCCCTAAATAAAAGATATCCTTTTCTTTCAGCATCAATACGTGATGCGCCGAAATCCATTAATTCTATTGCACAGCACGCAAGACCGAACTGTAATGGCCATAATGAATTTTTCCTGCTCCAATTTACAACCCCTTTTGACATCTCCCTTGTAAGATCAGATAATTTTCCAAACATTACATTCGTATTTTTATTGTATTTTTTAAGCGACGCTTCAGTCAAACGCGTCATCTCTCTTTCTGCATTTACAAATTCATCAACTGTATAAGGGGGTTCAAGATTTTCAGACATACTTATCACTAATAAATTTATAGCCAAACATAGCTGCCATTGTTGATATTGATAGTAATATTATATAATAAAGGTTAAGGTCATAACTCATACCGTAAGAGACCGATGCCCAAAGCAAACCTAAAACCGCTACTATTTCAAATGGTATAAAAATTGCAAAAAATGGAAGATATTCGTTATCTATATCACGATTTGAACTTATTGTCTCTTCGCCACTCTCATATGGGGATCCCTTTACACTATTATTGCTATAATTTTTTCTAAGTAACTTTGACGATAACAAAAATAGTGATGGAATTAGGATTGCAAAAAAACCAAACACTATTAAAATCACATAATTATACAAACTCCCACTAAATATAAATTACAGGTGATTTATAAAAGCTTTATCTATGTGTTTTTTTATCTCAAATCACACAAAATTAAGCAAATTATTGCAAATATTTAATAAGAAGTTTTAAATAATCCAATTAGAGAGCAGTAGTATGAATAATTTAGGTATGGGATTAATTGTTAGTGGGGGGTTTCTCTTTGGAATTGGAATCGGACATATAGTGCCATTTTCTGAAGCGGTATCTTTTTTGGGTATTATTTTAATTGTATTTGGCTTAATCGCTCTATTTACAAAATGTGATAGAAAAAAGAAACATAAAATCAAAAATTAATCATTATTTTTACTTTTTACAAATCTTTTTTTATTTATGTCTGATTTCTAACCAAATAGAATGGACCGTTTCTATTAAACACATAAAATGTATGCTAAATGCTAATATTAATTTTCTATTAAATTTATCAAATAGATATTATTAATTTGTATTTTACCGTTAGAACAAGATATTAAGCTATAAATTTAACCATCTACCTTCTTAAACATAAAAATTGCATTACATTAAGCTGATAATTTACGATTAAATTGTTATTTTGATTATTTATTTAAAAAACCAAGATAAATTAATATTATTTGAGTGATGCTATTGTATTTAATAGTTTTTTGATATTATTAATTGGCGACTATGTGCATATTAAGCATTATACGAATTTAACATTATTTGTAATTACTATAACACTCATAATGGTTAACTTTGGTTATTCTCAATACTGGTTTCAGACTGGTGCAAAATCTTCTTATACTGCTGAATTTAATAATGGATCAAGCAGCTATATACAAACGATTTACCAAAATGCTCCAAAACACGGATCATTTGCTTATTGGGTTGGAGAATCACTCAAAAATGGAGCTTTCATACAAATAGGTTATGAAATACCGAATATGAGTGGAGAATATGCAAATGACTGCTCCCCTTCTGGTTGTGCGGGAGTTGTAAACCTCACTGTTGGAATTCCAGCATGGTTTTGGGAGTATTTTCCAGCAAACTACTCCGGAAACAATTTTTATGGTGATATAGGACCTTCAGGGAGTGTTGGGAGTAATGGAACATTTAATGAATATAGTTTTAGAGCATTAGGAAATGTATGGTATTTATTTCTAAATAATATAAAAATAGGAAGCATTGTACTTAATTCAACAACATCTGGAGGTTACCCACCCGTCGCTTTTGCCGAATATGCAGACGCAGTAAATAACAGTAGTATTATGATTCCGGTTAAATTTAAAAATTTCAGTTTTTATAATCAGACCATAGTAAAAAAAGTAGCAGAGGCCTATAGTTATATAGGATATGGAAAAAATAGTGAAACGTCAATTAACAACCCTTATGGTGTTATAGAAGTTGCAAATACTTTAGATTATTTTGAATCTGGTTCAAATTTACCCATATATAAAAATAATACGTTATTATGGAATATTGGCTACTATCTTAATACATATTCAGATTATGGAAATCTTTCTCAATCATCACAGTATTTAGCATATTCCACTACAACGATATCAGCTCCACAATATATTTATATAAGCAAATATCAAAGAGCTGTATTTGCAAATTGGAGCGGTAATGGATATGGCTCTTATACAGGAAGCAATAACACTGCTATAATAAGCATTAATGGAAATGTTTCCGAATTTGCCCATTGGAAAACACAATATTACGTAAATGTCAGTACAAGCATTGGAAATGCGAGTGGAAGTGGATGGTACGACAACAACAGCATTGCAAATATAAATATAAATAAAAATACATATTATTTAAACAATAGTGAAAGATTTCTTTTTGAAGGATGGAATAAAACATACCATAATCAATCAATAAATATTACAGTTAGAACTCCACTTATTTTTAATGCAATATGGGTTAAACAATATTACGTAAATGTCAGTACAAGCATTGGAAATGCGAGTGGAAGTGGATGGTACGACAACAACAGCATTGACAACATATCAATTGAAAATCCGTATAAATATATAAATGAATCAGTACGTGATGGTTTTGTAGGCTGGTCAAACATCAGTTATAATACCACTAACGCATATATAACAGTTAAATCTCCTCTAAAAATACATGCTATTTATGCAAACGAACACATTGCTAAAATAATAAGCGAAAATGTATATAATAACGTTATTTATCCAAATTACTACAAAACAAACATAGGAAATATTAATGGAACACCATTTATACCATTAAATAAAAATATTATTTTTTATAGTGCATATTATAATGGGGTTAACATATTAATAAATAAAACATTAAATCCTGAAAAAAATTATACATTCCTTCTCAAACTTCCCGTTTATAACATATCCATAAAAACGGTCAATTATTTATTCATGCCAGTTAATGCGTCATTAAATTTAACATTTAAAAACGGCACAAAATTATTGACGTATACAGGAAATAACGGCATTTTTAATTTTAATAATGTTTTATTAAATTCAATAAATGGGAGCGCATCTTATAACGGAAAATTAATATATATATCAACAGCTAATGGATCTGTAACGCTTTTTTTCCTTGATGGATATTCAGCAGTTGTTATTACTGCAATAATTATCATTATTCTATTTTTAATTGCTGATAAATTAATAAAAAGAAAAAGGCACCCATGGCACCAAAAAATGCATTCTAGGTAGTTATATGGGTGTTGTAGAGGATTCATTTATAAAAAAATATGGTAAATTTACAGACATACAAAAACTATGCATTCCAATAATACATAACAATGAAAATTGCCTCATTAGTGCCCCTACAGGTTTTGGAAAAACTGAAGCGGCATTTATACCGATTTTAGACATGATTGTTGAGAATAAGGCGCATTTAGGTATATCACTAATTTATGTGACACCACTAAGAGCATTGAATAGAGATGTAAATGCACGCCTATCTTCAATATGTAAAGAATTTAACATAAGCATAGCAACAAGACATAGCGACACTACAATATCCGAAAGGCAAAAACAGCAGATACTTGCGCCATGTGTATTAATAACTACTCCAGAAACATTACAGAGTATATTAGTATCTCCATATTTTAAAGACGCTCTAAAAAACACAAAATACATTATAATAGATGAAGTTCATGAAATCTATAGCAGCAAGCGTGGCACCCAATTATCCTTAGCAATTGAACGGCTCAAACTCTTTGTAAAAGAACTTCAGATTATAGGAATGAGTGCTACAATAGGAAATACAAAAATAATGGGAGATTTTCTTTTTAATAAAAGCACATTTAAAATTGCAGAACTTAAAAAAAAGAAGAATACTTATATAAAAATAGAATATCCAAATAAAGATACATCAATGCAAGAGAGCATAATCAAAAAGTTTGATTTAGATATTTTATCAGCATCAAGACTTAATTGCATAATAGATTATATAAAAAAATCACATTCTACTATAATATTTGGAAATACAAGACAAATTGTTGAAGCGCTTGGAAGCAAATTAACGTTTATAAATAAAATAGATTATTTTGGTGGTATAGGCGTGCACCACAGTTCACTTAACAGGATTGAAAAAATATCTGTTGAGGAGGATTTTAAACTAGGAAAATTAAAATGTGTCATTGCAACAAGCTCTCTTGAACTTGGTATAGATATAGGAAAAATAGACCTTGTAATACAGTATGGATCCCCAAAACAAGCCACTCGTTTAATACAAAGAATTGGTAGATCTGGACATATAGAGAGTGGTACTTCAGTTGGGGTTATAATTGCTACAAACATAATAGAAGTTATAGAAAGCCATTCTATATTAGAAAATATTAAACAAGAAATAATCGAAATGAATAATTTATATGAAAATGCACTTGATGTTTTAATGCACCAAATAATTGGTATATTATTGCAACATGGTGCGGAACTTCCAATTATATCAATATTTAGTATCATAAAAAATTCTTTTCCTTATAAAGATATAACAATTAAAAAATTAGATGAACTTTTATTATTTATGGAGGCACAATCACTTATCAAAAATAATAATAGTGTCATATCTATATCTGGCAGAGCTAAAATTTACTACTATAAAAATTTAAGTTTTATATCTGATTCCAAAAAATTTATTGTAAAGGATATATATACAAATAAAACAATATCCACGTTAGATGAACTAATGGACAATTATCAAA
>JAMCZM010000017.1:0-3296 GCA_023485645.1 Candidatus Martarchaeota archaeon | reverse complement strand
TGAGCCATCAGGGGACTTTAATGGAGCAATACCAGACTGGAGCGGAGAGGATATACCAGTATCAAATGAAGTGGCAATAGGCGTATTTAACATATTTAATAAAAGTATTGAATTACAGAATAAGGATATAAAAAATATTATAGATAATTTTATTGAAACGCAGAAAAAATCCTTTACACCAAATCCCAATTATATATTTATTGAAAAATTGGATAATTATTTTGTTATTTATTCTGCCCTTGGTAGTATAGGTAATGAGGCATTTGGAAAAATAATATCTAATTATATTGTAGATAGAACTGGAAGAAGTGTTAATGTTAGAACCTCACCTTATTCAATATTAATAGAGATTGATAGACATATTGATTTGGAACAAATGATATACGCTTTAGGAACTAAAAATATTCTAGATCTTTTAAAGTCTGCATTATTAAACAGCGATGTGTTTATATATAAATTTATAACAATAGCAAAATTTTTCGGGGTTATAGATAGAGGGGTTAAGGTATCAAAACGTACATCAAAACAGCTATTAAAACATTTTGAAGCATCTCCAATATATACACAAACAATAAATGAACTAATGGACAATTATCAAAAAGACAATTCAATAAAAATGCTTTCGGATATAATAAAACATAAAAGGATAAAATCATTTAATGTTGACAATATTTCTATATTTGGAAATGTAATACTAAACTCTGCATATTATACAAAAGAACTAATAGCACCCCTAACACCTAACAGCCTTATAATGGAATCTTTTGTAAATTCAACATTAATGAAAAAAGTTGAATTATTGTGCACTTACTGTAATTTTAGGTTTATAAGAAAGTTAGATGAACTAAAAGACTGTAATAATATTAAATGTCCAAACTGCAAAAGCACAATGATAACAAGATATGATGAAGATTACGCAGCTGTTGCAAAAAAACGTAGTTTAGGATCCAAACTTAGTAAAAGTGAAATTAAAATATTAAAAGAAATGACAACAGAAGCGAGCCTTTTTGATGCATATGGAGGGAGGACCGCAATTGCACTTGCAACGTATGGTATAGGGGTACATACTGCAGCAAAAATACTTATGATGCTAAAAAAAGATTATAACAGCTTTTTTGTTGATTTACTTGATGCACAAAAGCAATTTATAAGAACAAAAAAGTATTGGTCATAATAAACGGCTTTTTGTTATATGTATTCCATGACTTTCTGGTATTATTTTATATTTCGCGTTTTCAAAGTGCATGGCGAGCTCCCTTCCCTTATAATACATGTTTAAGAATACAGCAATTGAAGAGATTATAGTATGTGGCTGAGTTGTAAGGCTTATATTAAAATCCGCCATATCGTATAACTCTTTTATGTTATCTGTTGTAGATACAATAAGCATTATATTCTTGTATGTTGATATCGAATACTCTGATTTTTTTATGTTGCTGCCATATTTAGTTAGATATATTGTTTTGTAATTATTATTTCGCTCCGATATAATTTTTTTCCAATTAGAATCGAAGCTTACTTTAAAGCTGCTGCCCCAATCATCATTAATCTCTTTAAAATATTTTGTTATATACAACTTATCCTTTTGCTCTTTTTGAGTCGCTATAAGCTCAGATGCGCCGAATGCCCTTGTAGTTAATGCTACATCTATTAGCTTCTCCTTGTCCATCCTGCCAACCAAGACAACCTTTATCATCCATATCAATTAAAATAGAGTTTTAAATATTTATTATATGTTACCATCAACTTCGTTACTATCGCTTTCTATAATTGCATTTTGATTCGGATCAACTAATTCTGGGGATATTATCTGAGCATCAACTACAGAATTCTTAGCTTCAAGTCTCATTATCCTAACGCCGCTTGCCGCCCTCCCAGTCTTTCTAACTGAAGAAACAGGAAATTGTATGGATATACCATTAGAGCTAATTAACAATGCAGTATCGTTATCACTAACTTTGAGAGATTTTACCACCATACCAGTCTTATCACTTATTTTTATATTAAGAACGCCGCCACCTCCCCTATATTGCAACCGGTATTTATCAAGCTCTGTTATTTTACCATATCCTTTCTCAGTTATAGACATCACGTAATCTTTTTCTGATACAGAAATTATATTTACAACACTATCTTTATCCTTAAGTCGTATGCCACGTATTCCATGTGCCATCCTACTCATAAGCCGTATATCAGATTCATTAAAACGTATTGATTTACCATTCTTTGTAGATAAAAATATTTGAGATTCTCCATTTGATATACAGACATCTGCAAGCGAATCGCCATCTCTTAGTGGTATTGCATTTATGCCATTCGATCTTGGTTTTGCAAATTTCTCGCCCCGCACGCGCTTTATTACACCTTTTGAAGTTACAAATGTTATAAATCTGCCAATAAACTCCTTTGTATTTATAACACGCTCTATATGCTCGCCGTCGCGCATCTTTATTAGATTTATTGCAGCTTTCCCTGAGCTATATCTATCTCCTTCAGGAACCATATATGCCTTTATCCAATATGCCCTGCCTATATTTGAAAATACCATAAGTGTGTCTTTATTCTTGCAGTATAATGTTTGTTTGGCAAAGTCCCCTTCTTTTAACTCTATTGCCTTAACACCTCTGCCACCCCTATCCTGTACTTTATAGCTCTTCATATTCATTCTTTTTAGGTAATTATTATTCGTAAGTAGTATGGTTATATCCATATCCTCTATTAAGTCCTCATTCTCTATAGTTGGAGGCAATTCGCTAACCTCAATCTTTGTCTTACGCTCAATACCATATGTATTTTTTATATGCAATGTTTCATCTTTTATTATATGATATACTTTTAAATTATCAGAAAGTATGCTAGTTAATTCTTCTATTTTTATTTCAAGATTTCTCTCTTCTGTTTTTAAAGATGACACCTCAAGGCTTGTTAATCTGCTTAATTTCATATCAAGTATTGCGCTCGCCTGTTTCTCAGATAATACATATTTTTCCATAAGTGCAGAGCGCGCATCTTTTGTATCATGACTTGCTTTTATTAGCGAAACTACGTCATCTATATTTTCCATTGCTATTACTAATCCTTTAACTATGTGCATCCTATCTTTTGCAACGTTAAGATCGTATATTGTCCTTTTTGTTATTACATCAAATCTATGATCAACAAATACCTTTATGAACTGCTTTATATTCATAGTTAATAGAGCATTATTTAGAACTGCAATATTCATTACAGGAGATGTAATCTGCAGTTGTGTATGTTTATATAAAAGATTAAGCACATAGATTTGATGTAATAAC
>JAMCZM010000027.1:9885-13034 GCA_023485645.1 Candidatus Martarchaeota archaeon | reverse complement strand
TTATTGGTGACAAAGAAATAAAAAACGCGTATGATAAATTAGTAAAAAAAAGCATCCAGTATAAGCCATATAAAATACTAGCGCAACATATGGTGGATTATAAAAGCGATAATATAGAAATTATTATAGGAGGTAGAAACGATTTGCAATTCGGCCCACTTGTATTAATAGGACTTGGAGGCATATACGTTGAAACCTTCAGGGACTTTGCATTGCGCATATGTCCAATAAATAAACATGAAGCACTAAGTATGATAGATGAATTAAAGTCAGGAAGCGTCATAGCAAAAAATAAACATGAAAAAGATATGATTGCCAATATCTTAATGAATGTTTCTAAATTAATGACAGAGTATAATATAAACGAACTAGACTTAAATCCGCTAATATTACATGATAATACATATAGCGCAGTTGATCTTAGAATTTTAATCTAATAGTGTTTTTATGGATAATAAATATAAAAATTTTAATTACATGATGAATCCTAAGAGCGTTGCCATAATTGGAGCATCCAATAATCCAGATAAAGTAGGACATGTAATACTTCAAAATTATATAGATGCTGGATATGCTGGAAAGTTATATCCAGTTAATATAAAAGATGAAGTTAGTATACTTAACATAAAGGCGTATAAGAGCGTTATTGACATAAAAAAGGATATAGATCTTGCAGTAATTGCGGTGCCTGCAGAAATTGTACCTAGTGTAATGGAGGAATGCGGCAAAAGCAATGTCAAATCCATTATTATAGTGAGTGGTGGATTTGCAGAGATAGGTGCAGTAAATTTACAGGATAATGTATTGGCTATTGCAAAAAAATATAATATACCAATATTAGGACCTAATTGCTTAGGTGTTATGGACCCTAGAACAAGAGTTGATACGCTATTTCTACCCGCATTCAAAATAGATAAGCCAAAAATTGGTGGTGTTAGTTTTGCATCCCAAAGTGGGGCAGTAGGAAGTTCAGTATTAGATATGATATCTGGGGAAGGATTTGGACTTTCTAAATTTATATCTTATGGTAATGCAATAGATTTGGACGAAGTGGACATATTAAATTACCTAGGAAATGACAAAGATACAAAAGTGATAGTCTTTTACATTGAGGGTGTAAAAAGAGGCAGAGAATTTATGGAAAGTGCAAAACGAGTTAGCATGAAAAAGCCTATCGTTGTTGCTAAAGGAGGTAGAACAAATGCAGGATCAAAAGCTGCCCATTCACACACCGCATCACTCGCAGGTAGTTATGAAGCATATAGGGCTGTTTTCAAACAATCTGGAATAATACAAGCAAATAGTTTAGGTGAAATACTTAATTTTTCAAAAGTATTTGATACACAACCCCCATTATATGGAAATAAAATTGCTATAATAACAAATGGCGGTGGAACAGGAGTTATGGCAACAGATGCGTTATATGATAATAAATTAGAACTGCCAGAATTAAGCAATAATGCTATAAATAAATTAAAGAAGGTGATGCCTCCAATAGTCAATGTCAGGCTACCTCTAGATATGGCTGGTGATGCAGATGATAAAAGATTCAGCGCGGCACTAGATGTTATGATGAATGAGGATAACATCGATGCAATAATGGTAATTGCACTGTTTCAAACCCCAGGAGCAGATTCACGTGTTGCGGCTACACTCATACATTATGGGAGTATGATGAAAAAACCATTAGTGGTTGTAAGCCCTGGAGGCAGCTATACACAGGCACACAAAAATATGATGGAAAGTTCTGGCGTTCCAGTTTTTTCATCCCCAGAAGATGCTGCACGAGCACTTGCGGTTTTGCATAAATATACAGAATTTAAAGTGAACAAATGAAAAATATTGATAACATAATAAAAAATGATAAAAAATATTTTTTATCTACCACACGTGGGGATTATAAATTTGTTGCGGATGTTGGAGAAAATGAATTCGTCTTTGATGTAAATGGAAAAAAATTGATAGATTTTTCCAGTTTTATATCTGTTTATAATTTAGGCGTAAATGGTAATTACCAGATACGAAAGGGCATAAAAGACCAGGTAGATAAATTAATGCACGCAGCATTTACTGATTATTATGCCGAATTGCCAATAGAATTTGCGGCAAAATTGCTTGAATTTATGCCAAAAAACCATGGACGTATGTTTTTATCAAATTCAGGTACTGAGGCTAATGAAGCAGCAATAAAATTTTCCAAAATATTTACAAAACGCCAGTATACTATCGCATTTTATAACGGATTTCATGGAAGAACGCATGGATCATTGTCACTAACATCATCAAGATATATACATAGGCAGCATTTTGGCCCTTTCCCAAACGTAGTGCATGTACCATTTGCATACTGTTATAGATGCCCATTTAACCTCGAATATCCTGGATGCGGACTTGCATGTGTAGACCATATAAGAAAATATCCTTTATCAAAAGAAGTGCCGCCTAAAGAGGTAGCTTCTATATTCTTTGAGCCAATACAAGGTGAAGGTGGCTACATTGTGCCGCCTAAAGATTATTTTAAAGAATTAAAGAGCGTTGCAGATGATATAGGAGCATTAATGGTATCTGATGAAGTACAATCAGGATTTATGCGTACAGGAAAATTCCTTGCATTAGATAATTTTGGTATTGAAGCGGACATATATTCTATGGCAAAAGCAATTGGTGGTGGATTGCCTTTGGGTGTTACCGTAGTTAAAAAATCACTAGGTGACATACCAAGTGGGGCGCATGCAAGTACATTCGGCGGTAACCTTTTGTCTGTAAGAGCAGGAATAGAATCATTAAATTATATGAAAAAAAATAAACGGGCATTAATTAATAGTATAAAGAAAAAAGGAAATTATATAATAAAAAGACTTAACGATATGAAAGAAAGATATAGTATTGTTGGGGATGTACGCGGCATAGGACTTATGATAGGAGTTGAATTAGTATTAGATAGAAAAACAAAGGAACCTGCTACAAAACAGAGAAATACAATAATAAAAGAGGCATTTGATAGAGGCCTTCTGCTACTGCCTGCTGGTGAATCCACAACAATACTATATCTTTCTTTCATATCGTTAAGTCTTTTTATTATATAATTTCCTTTTTTCTTTATACTATTAATTAATGCCCGTTTATTTTTTTTCTTTTAATTTATTGAT
>JAMCZM010000027.1:0-9875 GCA_023485645.1 Candidatus Martarchaeota archaeon | reverse complement strand
TACAAAACAGAGAAATACAATAATAAAAGAGGCATTTGATAGAGGCCTTCTGCTACTGCCTGCTGGTGAATCCACAATAAGAATAATACCTCCTTTAACCATCCATGATAAATCATTAGAACATGGAATGAATATCATTGAGGAGCTAATATCTAAACATTCTGCCAAGAATTAATCGATATTCTGCCGACTTAGTAATGACCTTAAAACAAGTTTTAGATTGCTTGCTTCCCTTAACCTTCTATATGAGTACTTAAACCATTCGGTTCCATATGGCACATATATTATCATTTTATGTCCTGAATTTGCAAGCTTTACAGCTTCCCTGTTTCTTATACCATTTAACATTGCATACGAAACATCCCGTTTATATTTTTTATTAAGCGATTCTGACAACTTTATCATATTCAAATCGTGCGTAGCTAATACAAAATGTTTGGAGTTCAAAAAAAGATATAACATTATATTAGCATAATTTTCAGTTACCTTCTCTCTACTTTCAAAAGCAATGTTTTTAGATTCTTTATATGCGCCCTTTACAAGCCGTATATATCCGTTATTTTTTACTATTTTTTTTACATCATACATACTACGCTTAAGATATGATTGTATACATATACCTGTATTTTTTGATGATATTTTTAGCATATACAGATCTATTGTTTGAGTAACATATTGATGCTCTTCCATATCTAGCCATACCATTACCCCATATTTTTTTGCAGTTTCCACTATTTTAAAATAATTCTTACGAAGCTCAGATTTGTTATATAAAAGACCTATCTGAGTTGGCTTAATAGATATTGACGAATTTATATTATTTGCATTTATCTTTTTTATTAGTTTTAGATATTCATTTACATTATTTTTTATATCATTTTTATTTGAATAATTTTCCCCTAAAAAATTTAATCATTGATAAAATATGTCTTTTTTTAATTTAAATGACACAACTATTGCATCGCTATACAAAGGACCAGCTATCCACCTGCTTGCAAATACTCGTTCAATTAAATAATTGAATTTCATTAGATATAATGAGGTTTCAAAGATTAATAAACTTGCTCAAAAAAAGAAAAGATAAAGAGTTTACCTCTTTATCCTATTTGTCCATGCGAAAAGCGCACCCAACATGCTATCAATCAGATCGAGCGTTTGTTTATCAACTACCTTGCCATCCTTTACCTTTTCATGTATGTGCGAAATTATTACTTCTGGTCGATTTATTATATGCGCATTTAATAATGGGAATATCTGCTTTAAATGATTTTGCGCGCGGTACCCACCTAGAGGACCTGGTGATGAACTGACAATTGCTATAGGTTTTTCCTCGAAAGAATTATTCCCGTATGGTCTTGTCGCCCAGTCTATCGCATTCTTTAGATATCCAGGTATGGAATAATTATATTCTGGTGTTACTATTATAAGAGCGTCGGATTCCTCTATATTTTTCTTAAATTTCTTAACACTCTCTGGAGCATTTTGCTCATTATCCTGATTGAATATAGGTATATCTAGTATATTATACTCATTTATCTTCATATCACCATTTGATCTGTTAACTATTGTATCTGAAATAGCTTTTGTAAAAGAATCTTTTCTAAAACTATATCCAAACAATAGAATTTTTATCTGCTTAGCCATCTTAACACTCAATTATTCTTTATTTGTTCTATGCGCTCAGACACTCCCTTCGCTTCCTTTTCTAAATAGTCCTTATACTCCTGCAACATCTCTATTTTTTCCTCTTTTGTCAAAAATCTTCTCATTTCTCCAAATTCACAATTCATATTTACACCCTGTCCATATAGGACATACTATATATTAGTATACAATAAATATTTAAATATATATGATGACCTATATATTAAATAAGTGTGATAGATAATGGAAAGACATATGTGCGACATGCGGGGTTTTTTGAGCTTCCAGATACTGTGGATTTTATCAAAAAATAGTATGTGTGGGGATGGTATTGCACGAGAACTTGAAACCAGGCGAGGAGATAAACCAAAGGCTGGAACGATATATCCAGCGTTAAAAGAACTTAGAATAAACAGGCTTATTTCCGGCAAAAAAAATGGAAGGGAAATTATTTATACAATAACACCGAAAGGACTATCAGAATTAAAAAAAGCAAAAATATATTTTTTTAGGAGCTTTGGCGATATATTAAAAGAAACATTTTAATTAATAATAAATGATTAAATGGAAAAAAAAGACGATATAATAGATTTTGGTATAATAGGTGGCACAGGAGTATATGATTCTTCAATGATGAAAAATACATATGAAATTGATATAGATACGCCTTTTGGTCATACATCAGATAAAATAATAATTGGAAATTATTTGAATAAATCTATAGCATTTTTACCAAGGCATGGAAGATCGCACCAGTACCCGCCACATAAAGTTCCATACAAAGCAAATATATGGGCATTTAAAAAATTAGGAGTTCAACGAATAATAGCACCTTCCGCTGTTGGTAGCTTAAATGAAAATTTAGTTATGGGCAACATAGTTTTGCCTGACCAATTTATAGATTTAAGTAAAAATAGAAATTATACATTTTATGATGATCAGGCAGTACATGTTTCGATGGCAGAGCCCTATTGTAATGACCTTAGATCACACTCGATAAAAACAGCTAAAAACTTGGGAATTGAAATTAAAAGTAATGGTACATATGTATCAATAGAAGGGCCACGATTTTCCACAAAGGCAGAATCATTATTCTATAAAAATGTTATGAAAGGAGATATTATAGGAATGACTGCAATTCCAGAAGCAATATTAGCTAGAGAAATGGAAATGTGTTATATGACACTTGCAACAGTTACTGATTATGACGCATGGGAAACAAAACACGTATCAGCTGATATGGTTTCGGATACTATGAAAAAAAGCGTGGATAAAACAAAAACGTTTATATTAAGTATTATAGATAATACTCCAAAAGAAAGAAATTGTGAATGCATGCATTCACTAGAAAATGCCAGATTATAATGGAGGATATTTTGAGCGAACCTATAAAACCTGAGGTTTTTATTTCTACAGAAGATGCAATATACGATGCTTTTTCATCGACAGTAGAAGCAATAAATTCATTATCATCAAAACTACTAATGAGAGAACTAAAACGCCTTTTAGATAATAAAAAAATAAAAGATAATATCAACAAAGGAATAGCAAAATATATTTATACTGCCGGTTTTCTTAGTATTGTAGGTAAGGAGATAAATCGCGAAAATATGTATTTTTTTATGAGCATGCTTGGGATGACGCCTGATTATAAATACATTGATATGATATTAGATATGAACATAGAGAGCCACTTGGTTTATATTTATGTCTACTATTTTTTAATTGCAAGTGGAAAGGACGTTACAGTGGACAATATGGTAAATATACTTGAAGGACTTGGATTGAAACCAAATAGATTGCGTATGGCGTTCGTAATTAAATTTATACAAAAAGAAACGCTAGAATAATTATTTGCCCATATTTTTAGGATTCGAAAGCAATTTTAAAATTGAATTAGTATAAGGATATCTAGCTATGCCAAGTTCTGTTATTATTGAACTTATAAGTTCTGGTGGCGTTCTATCAAATGCTGGATTTATAGCGCCCACAGAGTCTGGTGCTATCTTAACTTTCCCCATTACAACTTTAACTTCTGATTCATGACGCTGCTCTATTTTTACATCAGACTCCATACTTTTAAAATCTATAGTTGAAGTTGGAGCACATACATAAAAACCTACATTTTTGAAATAATGCGCAAGTATAGATAATCCAAATGTGCCTATTTTGTTATATACAATACCATTTGAAAGTATGCGATCAGCCCCTGCGAAAATTTTAGTTACACCATTTCTCTCCATTATATGTGCGGCTGCATTATCAGTTATTACACGTGTTGGTATCCCATCAACATTAAGCTCCCATGCAGTAAGCCTCGATCCCTGCAATAGCGGTCTTGTTTCAGTTGCTATAACCTCAAACTTTTTGCCTTCGGCCCACGCTGCCCTTAAAGGTGCCGTAGCCGTACCTATACCATCACATGCAAGTGCGCCAGCATTGCATACAGTCATAATGACATCCCCATTTTCTATTAGCGACTTGCCATATTCACCTATCTTATAGGTAGCTTCTATATTATCAGATTGAACACGTTTTGCAGTTAATATAGCTAGTTTTCTTAATTCATCTATATCAATACCACGCTTATATGCATTATTGACTTCGTTTAGAACATGATTTATACCCCATGAAAGATTAACTGCAGTAGGCCTTGTATTTGAGAGCATTTCTGCTATTTTATTTGTATAATCCATAACTTCACTTTGACTACCCTTTGCAATATTTATTGCAAGTGCAACGCCATATGCCCCAGCCTCTCCTAATACAGGTGCCCCACGTATTTCCAATCGTTTTATTGCTAATGCTAACCTGCTAGGATCGTTAGTAGATTCATAGGATGTCTCTAATGGTATTTTAGTATTATCAAGCCATCTTATCTCTTTCGAATCATCCAACCAACTTATTGGCACAATTTTAGAAAAATTAGTTTTCATCAAACCATCAATCATTAACAAATTCTTTTGGATATATAGGCTTTGCTATTTTATGTAGTATTTTTGAAAATATATTATTTATCACATTCTTTTTCTTAAGTATTATGTAATAAAATATTATGCTTAACACAACACCGACTATTACGTCTGTTAAATAATGTGCGCCAAGGTATACCCTTCCAAACAATACAAGAACTACCCAAATTATATAAAGAACTCTTAGATACTTATATTTTGCAAGAAAAAATGACAATCCTGTTAAGACCGTTGCATGATTTGATGGAAATGAATAACTTGACTCACATCCTACATGATTTATCCATTGCAAGTCTGAAACACTACATGGCCGTGGCTCCATCACAATCATTTTTATTATATCTGTTACTATAAAAACAATAACAGCACCGATAACAAAAGCGAACACACTCTTGTCCTTTTTCAAAAATAGATATATCGCGACTATAGGTATTATAAGATAATAGCTTTGTGCTAAAAGACTCATTACAGTATTAAGCCATGGACTTGCAATTCCGAGCACTGCGTGAAAAGCCCAAATATTAAGTGAATTTACTATTGAAGACATTTATACACCACTAACAAATTACATAGGTATAACTAAATAATTATTTAAACTGTTTTAACAGATTTAAGTTAAACTGCTATATCAAAATCTATTTTTGGATAGCTCTGATAATTTTCAAGTATAGTATCATTTGCACTCCATTCAAATATGCTGCTAAATTTTTCTGTCCTTATTTTTGGAGGTTTATATGCCTTAGGATCACGTTTTAATTGCTCTATTGCACCACCCAAATGATTTTCATATATATGCACATCACTAAGAAACCCTGTAAGTTTTCCTTCCTTTAGATTTGATTCTTTCGCCAAAAGATGCAATAATAATGCGTAACTAGCTATATTAAATGGCAGTCCAATCATAGTATCCACAGATCTTTGATTCCATGATAAATTTAACTCACCATCTATAACAGTAACTTGAAAGCTATAATGACATGGTGGAAGCGCCATCTCCCACAATTGCAATGGATTCCATGCAGAAACTAGCATACGCCTGTCATTTGGATCTGTTTTTAACTTTTTTACGAGATTTTTCAGCTGATCTACACCCTTATCATCATAATTAACATCAAATCCTTCATACACAGCGTTAAAATACCTCCATTGAAAACCATATATTGGACCAAGATCCCGCTCTTCATACATCATCTTTTTCTCATGATCTGATGTTCCATATTTGACCTTTTTCGGTGTTGCCCAATCATCCCAGATATGATTATTACGATCTTGCAGCCATTTTTTATCAGTTATTCCTTTTATAAAAAATTCTAACTCAGTTGCAATAAGCCTAAATGATACCTTTTTTGTAGTTAAAATTGGAAAACCATTTGACATATTATGCTCAAATATTGCGGTAGGTATTACAAGAGTTGGAACCCCTGTTCTGTTTTCCTTTATTAAGCCTTCACCTAGTATTTTATTAACTATTTCAAAATAACTTTCATCCACTGTATTTTCTTTTCTTATTAGTTTATTAAAATTATTAACATCATAGGAATTTGACGCTTTAGCTTTATCCAAAAAATCTTTTACCGTAAACATACTAATACCACCTAACCTCTATATTTAAAGTATTAATATATTTCTATAATAATAAAACCAGAAAATTGGCATTATAACTCCAACATATATTACATCATGATAAGGTCATTTTTTCCCTTAAATATGAATGATCGAAATAATGCAAAAAACAAGAATACTTCAGCGGCGAATGGTAGATACCCTAAATAACCAGTAAGCGGCATTTCAAAGAGCTTAAATTGAGGCATATAAAATAGCGGAAGTGTATAATACCATTTTGGATATGCTTGATAATTCCAAAACTCCCAGAAAAATCCCATTATTATTCCTGAAAGCCATATTCGCAGCATTATGCTCTTCTTCCCAATGCTCACTTTCTGCAATATACTTGGTCGTTTAATTATATAATTTAATGGATCTAAAAGTAAAAACAATCCAATCCATATAAACGATAATCCGATTTCAGGATTTATTATTGGAAATAATGAAGCTAAAGCTCCCACCAATACCAATGGATATATTAATTTCTTTTTTTCATTTTTGTTGTTATTTTTTATATGTTTTTTAATATCAAAACGTTCGCCTATTTTATATACATTCAATAATGAAAAGGTTTCAAGTATCGCAGGCATTATTGTTGTGAAATCAAAAAGATGAAGATACCATATGTAATTAATATAAATCCAACTCATAGTGTATATATTATATAATTCAAATATCAACCAAAAAGGTATCGAGACTAGACATAAAAAAACGAATTCTTTAGGATACTTTGTTATTAAAGAACTTTTATTTTTTTTATAAACAACAGCATCAATAAAAAATATATAGCCATACCACACTATCGGTATATACCACATGGCAAAAGGTTGTATAACAAGTATGAAGTTTATTTCTGCAAACGCTATTAAAAAAATACCTAGATAACCATATTTTCTAAACATAAAATCGCGCGATAAGTTAATTGCATAATTATAATATTTCCTTAATGATTTATTAAAATACTTTCTTTAATAAAAACAATGTTTTACATATCATAAAAAGTATAAGCATTTAAATATAAGGAAAAATTAATATTGTATTAATTAGTATATTTTGAGCCTGGGGTCGCGGGGATTTGAACCCCGACGTGCAGGTAACTTCATATTTTCAAAATTCCAGATCATAATCATCGCATTAGCTCATTAATATCTGATAAACATCTGGAGCCTGCCGCGCTGCCAAGTTACGCCACAACCCCTTATAGCACAACTATATTAAGATAAGCATTTATTTATACTATATCAATTTATGTAAAATTAACATAAGCTTAAAGATAAGATATATTTTTATAAATGTGTTAATAATTAAATATGTATTATATTTTCGGTGTGTATATGGCAATATCTAAAAATATTATTATATTAATTCTTGCGGTAATAGTTGTCGCTATCGTTATATTTTATATGAATAGTCAAGGCAGTGTAAATACGTCATCAGTATCATATGACAATATGGTAGTAAACAATTCATTTATAACAAAATTAAGTGCCATTGCAAATAATAAAACATTAAAAACGGATATAGGCAACGGTATAGCATCAAATCTGCCTGTTCAAAAAACCCCTTATACACTTCTAAATATTAATGGAAAGCCAGAAGTTCTATATATTGGAGCTGATTATTGCCCATTTTGTGCAGTAACACGTTGGGGATTAATATTAGCGCTCATGAGATTTGGCAATTTTACTAAATTACATTACATGACATCAAGCGCATCAGATTCATATCCTTCAACTCCAACATTCACATTTTACAATTCAAGTTATTCGAGTTCTCTGATAAATTTCACTTCAGTAGAATTACAAACGAATGTATTTAATGCAAACCTAAGTAATTATCCGAAATTACAAAACTTAACAACTTTTGAAAGCAATACATTTTCTAAATTTAATAAAGGTGGAAGTATACCATTTATTGATTTTGGAAATTATTCTATACAAGTAGGTGCATTAACAACACCACAATTAATAGATAACATGAATTGGAGTACAATAGAATCTGATTTGAATAATCCCAATACAGCGCAAGCCCAAGCAATAATAGGTACAGCGGACGTATTTACATCACAAATATGCACCATATTAAATAATAGCGCGCCTGCATGCAAATAATAATATCTAGTTATTTTAAATATTAACTTTTTTATTAATAAAAATTGGTAATTAATCTCTTTTTTTTATTTTTATAAATACAATTGTATCTATTCCTATTTACTATAATGTTCAAACGTTATAGGTTGATAACTAATATATCTTTAATTAAAAAATTGGCCAACAATCAGATAGCTTTTTATATTATAATGTATTATAATGTTATAACATTAAGTGATATTATGATAAAAGAACGTAAATATACCACCATAACAATACCCAAACCTTTATTTGAAAAAATACAAAAACGCATCGGTAATACTGGTTTTTCATCGGTTTCAGATTATGTTACATATATATTAAGAGAATCGATTGTTGATATGGAACAGAAAAATACAAATAGCAGTATAAAAAAGAAATTAAGCGCATTGGGTTATATTTAGTGATAGTATGGCAATTGATATAAATATGAAAGCTTTATGGAAAAATCCAACAGAACATGAATGGGAACTGTTCTCTAAAAAATTGAAAATAAGCAACATAAAATATTATAGAGTAGTTTATAAGGAAAAATTATTAAAAAATAATAAAGGATTAAAAAATGCTTATATTGAATTGTATTCTAATAAAAAGAAGCTTATTGGCAACGTACCACTATTTATGATAAAGAATAGTGAAATATGTGGAGCTACAATATATTTAAAAGGCATTAAAAATGCAAATATGATAGAGTGATAAAATGATAAAACAGGACCTAGATCAGTTGGAAGAAAAAAGTATATATATAATTAGAGAGGCCCAATCAAAATTTAAAAATATTGCAGGATTATGGAGTATGGGAAAAGATTCAACATCTATGCTAGCCATTGCAAGAAAGGCGTTTATGGGAAAGGTGCCATTTCCAATCATACATATAGACAATGGTATTGACTTTCCCGAAACATATGAGTTTAGGGATATGCTTACAAAAAAATGGAAACTTAATCTTATCGTTGCAAAAAGCAAAATAAATAAAGAGCTTTCAGGATTTAGTTGTTGTGGCTCAAATAAAACAGATGCGTTAAAGAAGGTCATGGTAGATTATGGATTTGACGCACTCATAGTATCTATAAGAAGAGATGAACAGGGAATAAGAAGAAAAGAAAGGTATATGAGCCCTAGGGATGAAAATTTTAAATGGAACTATAAAGAACAGCCTACAGAGTTATGGAATGATTATTCATCAAAACTAGATAATAAAGGACATATACGCATTCATCCATTGCTAGACTGGAATGAGATAGATATCTGGACATATACTAAAAAAAATAAGATCCCAATTAATCCTTTATATATATCAAGGAACGGATATAGATATAGAAGCCTTGGATGTACAAGATGCACAATACCAATCAAATCTGATGCTAAAAATATCAATGATATAATAAAAGAACTCTCAACTACTAAAATAGAAGAGAGATCTGGGAGGCAGCAGGATAAAGAAAAAGAATATGTAATGCAAAAGTTGAGAGCCTTAGGGTATATGTGAATGGTGTTTTAATGAAAATAAATAAATTGCCTATTA
>JAMCZM010000035.1 GCA_023485645.1 Candidatus Martarchaeota archaeon | reverse complement strand
CAGAGTTGAACAAGGTTACGGGAAAGAAAAAAGGAATCCTAATATTAGGATGCCTTCTCTGTCAACTGTGTTGTAAGCTGCTGCACTATTGGGTTGCTTGCTGTTGGTGTCAATGAATAATTAATCCATACCTGTCCAGTGAATGCCTGACCCAATGGAAGTCCTGCTATATCATTTCCATTAGCTGCAGACTGACCGTTAAAGCATGGAAGATTCACAATAAACTGCGAACCGGATGTTATTGGTATTGGTGATGAACTTTGAAGTGAGTTGACAGTAGCTCCATTGATTGTCTCGTACAATGTTGCAGGGTGTGTCGTGTTTGTAACATAATAACCATTGACTGTAGTTCCAGTTCCCATATTACCTGTAGCTCCGAGCACATTTGCAGTAACTCCAGTTAATCCATATTGAGGATATCCAGTACTTGATGCGGATGATGAGCATGCGAGCGCGTGTATGTATATAGTCTGACCAGTTCCCTGACCAATTGTCATATTAAGCATTCCAGATGTGCCAAATGTTGCAGACTGGCAGCTGAATCCAACTTCTGTAAGGCAGTGGTTTCCAAGCAATGCAGTTCCATTAAACACTCCAAGAAGGAACAGTATTCCCAACACTACTGCTATTATCAAGATCGCCCAACCATAGGTCATAAGGTATTCCATAGCGGATTGTAATTTAAATCCTCTCTTTATCATGTAATCACTATGGAAATATAGCAAAGAAAGATATAAAAATATTCCTGTTGCTATTGTGGCTTTTATAAAAGCGGAATTTTACATTTTCCTTAGAAATTTTATAAGATAAAATTATCTTTATAACACATATATAAAAATATCGAAAATTGCACAAAAATAGTTTTGGCACATTTGACATAATATTACATTAAATTTTTTATTTGAATATAGTGGATTTTAATTATTTATAAAAAATAAAAGGACAAACCTTAAAAACACAACATGCAATTATAGATGTGGGTTGCATTAATGACAATAATAAAATCGTTCATTAAATCCGTTGATGCCATTATAAACAATCCTACAACACTTGAGTATCCTGAAAAAAGGGAGATGATTGAGGATAATTATAGGGGCATACATAAATTGGATATGAAAACATGCATTAGCTGCAGCGCATGCGAGCGCATCTGCCCCAATCAGACTATAACGATGGTTGATACCGAAACAGATAAAGGGACAAAAAAGATGCCGCTAGTTAATTTAGAGCGCTGCCTATTCTGCGCATTATGCGAAGAGGTCTGCCCGCCCAAATGCCTTATATTGACAAAAAGTTATGATTATGAAAGATATGATAGGCGCGATTATGCGTTAAGGCCTGAGGATATGGAGTGAGCATATGTTTAACTTAATTATCTCATTTTTAATTGGCGTAATAGACATATTTCTAATAATAGCAATGTTCAACTCAAAAGAAATGATTCATGGCGCTCTCTTTCTTGCAGCCGTATTCTTCATAAATGCAATAGCATTTTTAATACTAAACCAGCAGTTACTTGCAGTAATACAGCTTATGATAATGGTTGGAGGAGTTGCAACATATATATTCGTGAGTGTAGCTCCTGTTAAAAAACCATCATTTAATGGAACAAATATGCCAGCGCTCGCGCTGCTTTCAATACTAATATTCATAACCATTGCATACCCTTTGATACAGAAAGGTTACATTTCAAATAGTACTGTAAATTATTCTTTTGACGTTACAAGCATGCTTAATTACGTTACTTTTAATATTAGCATATTTTATGTAATTGTTATTATGCTTTTTACAAGCGCATTGGGTGCAATAATAATAATGAAAATGCCAGGGCTGCTAGAATGATAATATTATATATGATAATTGTAGGGTTTGCAATTCTTGCTATGGGCATAAGCGGGATCGCTACAAGCAAAAATTTTTTAGTCATAATGTTTTCAATAGAATTGATAATAATAGCAGCATCGCTTATAGGATTGACACTTTATTCATCTTATGGAGGCGATATAATATTACTATTAATTTCAATATGGAGCATCGCATCAGTTGAACTCGTCGCAGCAATAGCGCTGTATAGATATCTTGTAAAATCTGGTAATGGGCTTGACGTCTCGAAATTGTCAAAATACAAGGGTTAAATTATGATAATAGCTATTGTTTTATTTCCAATGCTGATTGCAACGCTCTTAATCTTATTATTCAAAAATGAGACCGTTGTTAAATTGTCCGCAACACTTGGTAGCATTGCATCGCTTTTACTTTCAATTTATATTGCAATCTTTAATAGAAATGTTTTAGAACAATATAAATGGTTCAATCTTATAAGCTACTCTTTTGGGATATCACTTGCGACTTATTCATTAAATATTATACTGCTTTTGCTTGTTGCAATAATGACACCAATTATTGTGATATATTCGATAGGATATTTTAAAGGGAAGAGTTATGGAACCAGGCGCTTTTACATTGAAATGCTAATATTTGCAAGTGCGATGATGCTTTTTGCAATCTCTGAAAATTTAATAACAATATTTATAGCATGGGAAATTTTAGGCATAACAAGTTACATGCTTATAGGATTCTGGTATGATAAGGAGGAGGCGCAAGAAGCTGCACGAAAATCAATAACAACAATAGTGATTGGGGATATATTATTTTTATCAGCTATAATAATAATTTTTGCAACATTAGGAACAACAGAGATATCCGGCCTTATAAACACCACAAACAAAAGCGTACTTTACCTACCTATGATACTTATAATGATTGCAGCATTTACAAAATCAGCACAATTCCCATTCAATGAGTGGTTAGCAGATGCCATGGAGGCGCCAACGCCCGTTTCAGCATTTCTTCATTCTTCCACCATGGTAAAAGCAGGAGTATTTTTAATTGCATTGCTTTTGCCGATATATGAGTCGTTAGGCCTAAATTACATATTTGTTGTTATAGGAGTTATAACTGCAATAATTGCAGTTACAAATGCACTATCAGAACACCATATTAAAAGAATACTCGCCTATTCTACTATGGAGGATTTGGCATTAATGTTTATTGCTTTAGGACTTTTTAATATATTTGCGGCAATGCTGCTCTTTATTGTGCAAACATTCTACAAGGCACTTCTTTTCATGAATAGTGGCGTTATGATGAATGCAAATAATGACAATTCAGATATCTACAAAATACATGGGCTTTTAGATAATAAAATAATACTTATAACCACGATAATCGGCGTCATCTCCCTTGCAGGTATTATTCCATTTGGATCGTTTTTTGCAAAATCCATGATTGGTATTTCATCAAGTAGCATAATTCTTTATTTTATATTATTAGTAATTGAACTCTTATCAAGTACGTATATATTTAGATGGATGTTTATACCGTTAAAAAACAAAAGCACTTCGAAAGTGCGTTATAACAAATATAAAAACACATCTAGGCTAATGATCGCCCCAATAATTATAACTGCAATTCTTGCATTACTTGCACCAATTACAATGCTATTTCTCGAAGGATTATTTGGCACATATAATATATTTGGGAATATGTTTGCATATGTAATTGATAGTATAATAATAGCAATTGGCATTTTAGTTGCATATGTATTTTTCATGCGTGGCTCTAAAATCAAAATTAGCAAAAATAACATCTTATATAAAGCAGCTTATAACAGCAGGTTAATAAATAAATTTTATGGTATTTTTGGAAATACATTTGTTTATCTTAGCGAATTTTTTAACACAATAGATTATTCAATATTAAAGACATTCCAATCATCTGGAATGTATATTTATAAATTTGGCATGAGAACAAAAAAGATTGTCAATGGCAATGTAAATGACTACTATACTGTGGCATTGATAGGGTTCATATTTCTAATAATAATTTTTAGTTTTGTAGTTTTTGGTGTTTTTTAGATGATATATATTATTTTGATATTGTTTGCAATGCTCGCTGCGGGAATTGCACTAGTGCCCATTAGCCCAAGAGCACTATGCCGAAGAACAGCACTAATATTTTCTGGAGTTGTATTTGCAATAATATTACATATGATATTTAATTTACTCGTATATAACATACTTCCATATAGCGAATCATTGGCGTATATACCTGAGTTAAATACGCGTGTGCTATTTACTGTAACCCCTATATCTATGATACTTATGCTTATGACTTCGATAATATCAATTGCGGCGCTATTATCGATAAGGCCCATTCTAGAAAGAGAGAGGGGGCTTTCATTTCTAATAATGTTATTTCAATTATCTTCGATAGGATTATTCTTATCTTATAACCTGTTATTATTTTTTATGTTCTGGGAAATGGGTATAATAACAGTGTTCATGCTAATTAACATATTCGGGTCATCTGAAAGCAATAATGCATCTATGAGATTTCTTATGTATTCTATAGTTTCAAGTTCATTACTACTTCTAGGCATAATACTAATATATTTATATACACCAGCACATTCGCTCAATATAGATACGATAATAGCAAATAGTGCCACAATCCCATATACTATAGGATCTGTTATATTTGCAATCATGTTTACGGCCTTTATGATAAAGATACCGTTATTTCCATTCCATTCGTGGGTTGGAAGTGCATATGCCGAGGCACCGACAAGCGGATCTGTAGTTATATCAGGGATATTGTCAAAATATGGACTTTATGGAATATTTATGTTATTTGTGATGTTTAATACAACCCAAAGCATGCGCATTAGTATACTAATAATTGCGGCCATATCAGCATTCTATTCTGTTTTTGTTGCAATAAAGAGTAGAGACATAAAAGTTTTGTTAGCATACACAGGTATAGTCGAAAGCGCCATAATACTAATAGGAATAACATCTGGAAATGCTACGGGATATTACGGCGCAATATATGGGATGTTTGCATATGGCTTATCCATTGCTTTATTATTCCTTGCAGCAGGAACAATTGAGCAGATGTATGGATCTAGGAGCGTTGATAATATTAAAGCAATCGTGAAAAATTCCGCATCAACAGCATATGCGTTTATATTCGGAGTTTTTGCGGCAACTGGACTACCGTTAACCGGAATTTTTATAGCGGACATATTGATATTTACTTCAGGATTTGAATCCTTTGGCATACTAGCGTTAATTCCAATAGCTACAATAATGATAATCGCCGCATATCTTTATAGAATCATTTCTAAGTCAGTGCTCAACTCAAAAGAACCAACACTTGCGATAAGGGGTCTTGAAAGTGATAGAATTTTTGCATACATAATAATAATTGCTGCAATAATTTTTATTGGAGTATTTCCATCAATAATGCTTAGTATATTTAGTGCAAGTTGAATATAATGATAAATTTTAACCTTATGTATATGCTTATTTTAATACCGATAGTACTTATAGTATCTGGCGCGCTTGCAATACTGCATAGAAAAAAAGAGTCCGCATTTATAGTGCAGGTAGTGTTGCTTATAATGAATTTAATATTTGCAGTATTATTCTTTGTAACTGGAGGACAGACTATAGCATTTAGTATATTTACGATATATAGTTTTTCTGCATTATTTATAGGGCTTTTTTCCCTTCTATTTTTATTAATAGTTATATTAACATACAAACATTCAATGAAATTTAACTATATCTCGCTACTAATTAGCATGGTATATTTTGGCGCAATTGCCGTATCAACTTCAACATCACTAATAATAACAATAATTGGCATTGAAATGGTGTCTATAGGATCAATATTTATGGTTCTATTTGAGAAACGTGATTCAGTAGAAGCGGCAATAAAATTATTTATATTAAGCGGAAGCGCAATTGCAATATTAACAGTTGCATTGGCGCTTATAATACCTTATGATAGTACATTTACAATAGCTGCGATAATAAGCTCTGGTCCATTAAACTATATACTGCTATTTTCATTATTATTATTTGGAATAGGCCTGTTATTTGAGGTAGGCGCATTTCCATTCAATTTATGGATACCTGATATCTATGAGGAGGTGCAAGGCAATATAACCGCAATGTTATCTGGAATAAATAAAAAGGTTGCATTTGTGGCAATAATAATAATATTTGGAATTGTTTTTGTAAGATACTGGTATATATTTTCAGAGTTCTTTAGTATCATTGCAATACTCACCATGTTTTTCGGAAATATAATGGCATTGATACAGACTAATATAAAACGTATGTTTGCATACTCCGCAATATCACAATCTGGTTATATATTAATAGGAATTGCCAGCGCATCGCAATTTGGCTTTGAGGCAAGCATATTCCAGATTATTGCGCATTCTTTTATGATAATTGGAACCTTTGCAATAATAATGCTACTAGAATTCAGAAATATAAAAACGCTTAATGATTATTCTGGATTGATGTATAGGAATGGGTTTATAGGATTCTCTTTAACCATATTCATACTATCAATGATAGGCATTCCCGGACTTATGGGTTTTTATGGTAAATTTTTACTCTTTGCAAGCGCAATAAATGCAAATATAGTAATATTGGCGATTATAGGCCTAATAAATAGCATCATATCTGTATATTATTACGGACGGACTATTGCGGCCATATTCAAACCAAGCAATAAGAACAAAATATTCATAGACAAATACAGCTACTTTGTCATATTAGTAGCGCTCAGCCTCATAATTGTATTTGGTATATATCCAACGCCGCTAATAATAGCCTCGCAGCTAGCTTCCAGCTCACTGCTCCTACTCTGAAAACCCTCTTAGAAAGAATCGTTTGAGCATCTTTGTAGGTCTATCCATATCCCCATACTTGCTAAAAAACCCATCGAATCCTAGAGCCTTTGCCATTTTTATGTTAATATCCATTGTAGTATTTCCTAAAATAGAATAATATTTATGAAAAAATTTGTGCATTGTCAAATCCCGTCCATTCATTTTACGCCACTCATGTTCATAATTAGATAACGGCGCTGCATGCCTAATATGCTCGTATATTGATTTTGCAGCAATTCTTGCACAGATACCTCCAAAGATTATACCACCACCAGTTGTTGCCTTCACCTGACCCGCCGCATCACCAACTAAAAGAATATTTCCATTCACCGTTTTCTTTCTAGTTGATAGAGGTATAATGCTAGCATATGCACCGCCTAATTTAGATCCTTTCAATATACCACTTATGCGCTCAGTCTCTATAAACTTTGCAAATGCATTCTTTGAACTTGTTTTGTTATTAGAAAATATCCCAATGCCTACTTCTATACTGTTTTTAGAATACGGAATTGTCCACCCAAAAAAGCTCTTTAATATGCTATTGTTAAAATGCAAGCTAACCATATTTTTATTTGATATATTTGCATTTGAGTATTCTGCCTTATAAGTAAGCACATAATGCTTAATCTCAGGAAATTTATATGTGCTGGCGACATTAGATATCGCGCCATCTGCTCCGACAATTATGTTTGATCCATTGTTTAATGATAATATTTCAGTTTTCGAAAGGCGCTTGCCGAGAATTATTTCTGAGCCGCTCTTTAATGCACTTTCATACAATAACTCGGCCAATCTTCCCCTATCCAAAACATATGCTACAATTGAATTTGATTTAACGCGCATTGATTCTGATCTGCCATATATTTCTGCGCCAACTAACTCATTTACAATCGCATCTTTATAATCAATACCAAGTGCGCCTAGACCGCTTTTTGATAATACTCCAGATGCCTTAGCTGAATTATCTGATATTCTTCTTTTTGAATCATATATAATATTTTTTATACCCATTAAGGATAGCTCTTTGCCTAGTATAAGACCTGCACTCCCTCCACCTATTATATGTACAGTATTATTCATAGAATATGCCTATTCTTAAAACTTATAATCTATCTTTTCCATTGAAAACAAATAAAGCCCGATGTTGTATACTATTGTAGAATCTATATTAGGTATGTTGTCATTCATGTTTATATACCTTATTTATGCAATTCGCTCTCATATGTCCTTAAATAAAACCCTCTAAATGGAAGGTGATGGATTTTCCGACCATATTGTTAAAATTAACATATATTTATAAACCTTATATAACTATACTAAATGTGGTGATTTGACGTCTTCTGGTAAAAATCCAAAAGAAACACATAGTGGCAAGATATTAAGGCCTACGATAAGGATAGAGAATATTGTAGTCAGCGCTGAACTTCATGCCGTTATAGATTTATATGCATTATCAAAGAATGTGAAAGCAATAGATTATGAGCCAGAACAGTTTCCTGGAGCAATATTTAAGATAACCGAACCAAAGGCGAGCATAATACTATTTAAGAACGGAAAGATGATATGCACAGGAACTAATACAAAGGCAAATGTTGAACGCGCCCTAGAGTATGCAGCAAATGTGATATCAAAATACGTACTTGAGGTAACACCAAAATAATTTTTGGTCTACTTATATATAAATATAAAATATTTTATTGCTCAACTATCATTTTTACCTTTTGATATTAGCCTTGCGCGCTTATCAAATTTTTCAAAGAACAGTTCCCATGAGAATTTTTCGGCAACATGTTTTTTTCCTATTTTACCCATTTTTGCTGCAATTGGTGGATTTTCGGCTATATAAACCATACGTTCTGCCATCTCCTCTATACTATTTACCAAAAACCCGCTCTTTTTATTTTTTATTGTTTCTTTTGGCCCACCCTCATTTATTGCTATTACAGGCTTACCTGATGCCATAGCCTCTAATGGAACAAGTCCATAATCTTCATTTATAGGTGGGAATAGCACCGCGGTACAGCGCGAAAGCAAATCGTTGTAATCTGATTCGCTTATATTTATTGCGATCTTTATATTTTTATTATCTTTTGATAGCTCTTTAATCAAATCATAATAATTTTGAAATGCGCCATCCTTTGATAACCCACCCGCTATTATTAGTTTATAATTCTTTATCTTTTTTGCAAATAATTTAAATGCAGCAATAGCAAATTCCTGCCTTTTATTAGGAGAGATTCTAGAAGGATAAAAAAAGAATTTATCATCACCGTTATTTTCATAGTTTTTTGCATCTATTCCAGCATACAAAACTTCTGAATCATCCCGTTTATAGTACTCTTTAACCCTTGATTGAGTATTTTGGCTATTTGTAAATATGAAATCTATTCTTTTTGTTACGCTTTTATCTATCATGCGCACAGCTCTTGCGCCCATCATATATATGGGCTTTTGATGGGGGCGTTTCATTGAAAGCCTATATTTATAAAGATCATAAACATCCCTAAGCGGCGTGTGGCAGTACCATAAAACACGCTCATTTTTATTACGTATCCAGTGGCTTGGTGCCATGTGCGCATTTATTACATCATAATCATCCTTTATCTTCATATTATAAAATCCAAGCCCATAATTAATCCCCTGCTTTATGCGCCCATAAGGCAATATATTTGATATTGGATTAGATTTTAATTTTACTATATTTAAATTTTTAAATTCCTCAAACGTAGTATTTGGATTATACTCTAATGTATATATTTTTGCATCATAACGCCTTGCTATCTTTAATAAAACGCGCTCCGCTCCTCCAAAAAGCGTTAGATTTGATTGTGTTATTACTAATTCCATATAAACAAATACTACTCTCATTTTAATTTTTATATATATGCGCTTTTAACATGCAAAATGCAATTTACCCACATATTCCAATAAGTTATAAATATATGAAAAATAGATGTCTGTTGATGGTTTATGGATTTAGGTGAAGGACTTAGGCATGCGATTGCAAAGCTTAAAGGAGCCACTATAATAGATGCAAAAGTCATAAAAGAGTTCACAAAAGAGTTGCAGAAAGCGCTGCTTAGCTCAGATGTTGAGGTTAAATTGGTTCTTAAATTTACTAAGGAAATTGAAGAAAAAGCGCTAAACAGCAACCCACCAGCTGGCGTACTTGCAAAAGATTATATAACAAATCTTGTTTATAACGGGCTTGTAGAGTTGATGGGCAATAGTTACACAGTAGAACTAAAGCCAAAACGTATACTTATGATGGGGCTTTATGGCGCTGGAAAGACCACAGGATCTGCTAAGCTTGCAAAATACTATCAGGATAGAGGACTTAGCGCACTACTTATATGCTGTGATGTATCAAGGCCTGCTGCATATGAACAGCTTGAAACATTGGCAAAAAACGCTAATGTCACATTTTTTGGCATGAAAAATGAAAACGATCCTAAAAAAATAATCAAAGAAGCTTTGCTAAAATACAAAGATAGAAAGGTTATAATATGCGATACAAGCGGGAGAAGCGCGCTTGATACAAATTTAATAAATGAGCTAAAGGGCGTTGCAGAAGTTTTTAAGCCAGATGAACGTATATTAGTTATAGGTGCAGATACTGGACAGGTTGCGGGAAGGCAGGCGGAAGAATTTAACAAAGCGGCTAGTTTATCCGGGGTAATGGTAACTAGAATGGACGGTTCAGGTAAAGGAGGAGGCGCATTGAGCGCGGCGCATGCCTCTGGAGCAAAAATAATGTTTATAGGAGTGGGAGAAAAATTATCAAATATAGAACCTTATGATTCTGGAAAGTTTATAGGCAGACTGCTAGGCATTCCAGATATACAGGATCTTGTGAATAATGTACAACGGGCAATAGAGGAAGCGGGCATATCTGAAAGTGATATTAATACAACGGAACTAAATTTTGATACATTTTACAACCAATTAAAAACCATGGGTAATATGGGTCCGTTAAAAAATGTTCTTGGAATGATGGGGGCAGTTGATCTTCCAAAAGATATGATAGCCCAAAGCGAGGAGAAATTAAACACATATAAAATTATAATAGCATCAATGACAAAGGAGGAAAGAAAAAATGAGAAGCTTATGCACAACCCATCGCGCATTGCAAGAGTTGCAAGGGGGAGCGGAAGGACTGAAAAGGACGTACACCAATTACTTTCTGACTTTAACAAAATGAAAAAGGCATTTAACATGTTCAAAAATGATCGAGGATTTATGAAAAAATTCTCAAAATTCATGTAAATTAAGTAGTATGACACCAAAGTATGACTAGATAATAAAATATATTTAATAAATAATAAAAAAAATAAAAAGCAAAAAGTAAAGATTTCAATCTTTACATTACCTCTTTTTTCTCTTAGAGCCCGCCTTTGAAGCGCTGCGCTTTGCGGTCTTCTTTGTTGCTTTCTTCATTTAGGTCACTTTTATTAATGTTAAATTACTACCAACATATTTAATATTTTTCAATTTTATAGATAGAATAGAAACATAGTAACGCTGAAAAGGTAATAAATTTTATTTAAGTATAAATTTATATATAAAAGTAAAAGATTTTTATGGAAAAACCGAATGTAATAGAAGAGAATCTCGGACGCATGGAGGAGGAGTACGCCAAAACAAAGCATAATAAGGCAACAAACAAGGCTTTGGGCATATTAAGGGCAAAAATAGCTAAGGCAAAAAAGGACATAATAGAGGCAGGAAAAGGTAAAAAAGGTAGTGGATTTTTTGTAAAAAAGATAGGCGATGCGACTGTAGCGCTTGTAGGATTCCCGAGTGCTGGAAAATCTTCGCTTTTAAATAGAATTGCAAATGCAAAATCAAAAGTTGCCGCATATGCATTCACAACAACAACTATTGTTCCTGGCATGATGCTCTACAAGGATGCACATATACAAATTTTTGACCTTCCAGGTATAATAGAGAATGCTCATGCGGGAATAGGTGGTGGTAGAACCGTTCTTGCCGCAGCCAAAAGCGCCGATCTTATGCTATTTGTAATAGATGCGAAAATACCTAACCAGATGGATATAGTCGTTGATGAGTTATTTAAATTAAACATATTCATAAATAAAAAAAGGCCGGACGTACAGATACTTGAGACAAAAATTCCAGGAATAAAAATAGAGATAAACAAATCGGGAATTGAAGATAAATCAATTACAGCAATACTAGAGGGATTTGGCATACATAACTGCTCTGTAAGGATTAGGAGCATTGTAGGAGAGGATGAAATTATAGCTATAATTTCCAAAAAAGCTGCATACATGCCGGCAATTGTTGCATTAAACAAGATAGACATTGCCAAAAATTATGCACATATTGCAGATGATATATCAAAAAAATACAATATAAATGTAGTACCAATAAGCGTAATTGACAATAAAAACATAGATATTCTGCTGAAATCTATTTATGATAATCTTGGCATAATGACAGTTTATATGAGACCGCGAATAGAATCTGAAAAAAAGGAGCCTATGATACTAAAAACAGGATCCACTATAGGCGTTGCGGCAAAGAAGATACATACGCAAATATTGGATCAGTTCAAATGTGCTTATATAGATGGGCCAAGTGCAAAATTTAGCAACCAACGTGTCGGAATAACACACATATTAAAGGATGGAGATATAGTAACATTCATAAATGATTGAATATTTATAGTATGCACTGAGATATATTATATAAAGTTGATGTTATGGCGATAAAATATTGGGAATTTGAGGATGCGCCGTTAAAAGAGAAGCTAAAGGAGCCTAATGTTAAGACAATAGCAAACATATTCTTTGAAAACGAGACAGAATCATATAGATTTGCGCTGCTACTTTTAGAGGCAAAGAAAAAAGATGGCATAAAGCTAAAGGATGTGCCTAGTGTCATACCGATAGCAACAGCAAAGCGCTATCTTGATTTTGGAGTTCAAATAGGCATATTAAAGCATGAAAATAACATATATTCATTAACAGACCGATTTACAAAACCTCTTCGAAATATTGCAACATATATAAAAGAGTGGATGGATTCAAAAACTGAGGAGGATATAACACTTGAATTTTCTGGCGCGCGGACATCAAAGCAGGAAAAACGTGGTGGGAGAAAAATATCAAGCGATAAAAGTAATATAGCGGTAAATGATAACGACGATAAATCAAATGAAAATAACCAATGATAATATGCGTTATTTAAAGAGTATATATTTGGCAATTCTCATTGCCATAATTCTTTTATTATTTATATATTTTAGCGGGATATTAATGAATATATGTTATTTTCATGCTTTAATATGCCTATTTAAAGATGAATTTGTAACAACCCAGCCTTTTGGTATATGTGTCACATTCATTTCATTC
>JAMCZM010000048.1 GCA_023485645.1 Candidatus Martarchaeota archaeon | reverse complement strand
AAATGATGCGCTTACAACTCCGATAACTGCAGCTTTTCTAATAATATTAGCATATAATTTATCATCGTTATGATTTACAACTGCAAAATTGCCAATGCTATCTTGCAATTTTTTATTATTTATTTTAAAAGACTCTACTACTACCATATTAATACCGATATAGATATTGTGCTGTTAGGTAATATTTAAATCTTTCCAGATTCATTTTTAATTGTGTTATTTAATTAAATTGTTATATAAAATGGTTAATGTACCAATAGTATTATATATTATATTGAATTCAATAGAATAGATGATAATTAAAAGAGCCTATGGGAATAGGATTCGGGTGTTAAAATGTCTTCGTTGGGAAAGAGTAAGAAAATAAATAAATTGAATAATGAATATAAGAGAATGTCTGAAATGTCTGGGTGGAGCTTAAGTAGCAATTTTGTTAAAGGGGACGGGCCAGTGGATGCTGATATAATGATAGTTGGTCAGGCGCCTGGAAAAAATGAGGATATATCCGGGAAGCCGTTTATAGGCATGAGCGGGAAGATGTTAAATGAACTGTTGTCACTATCTGGAATAGATAGGAATAACGTATACATAACAAGTACAGTACAATTTTTTCCTCCTAAAAATAGAATGCCTACAAAAAAGGAGATTGAATTATGCGCTCCTATGTTAAAGAAGCAGATTGAGATTGTGAATCCAAAAATTGTGATAACGCTCGGATCGCTTGCAGCAAATACCACTGTTGGTGTTGATAATATAATGCATAATCATGGATTGTTAACGCATGATGGGGACAGATACTATTTCTCAACACTGCATCCAGCAGCAGCGGTAAGGTTAAAAAAGAATGTGCCAATAATTAAGGATGATTTTAAGCGTCTTGGAACTATTGTTAAAAAATTAGAGGTAATGAAAAATAAGCAATCTAGATAGATATTTTAGCACATATTTTTATTTTAATTCTTCTTTTTATACATTCTGACATTCTTTCATAAATAAATTCTATGTGGTTTTTCTGCAATTGATGATTTGATGTTTTTATCATCTTAGACTATCCTATTTGTGCGTATTAGTGCTGTTATTGAACACATTCCTGTGGGTGTTCAATTGATTTATGTTGTTTATTGGTTGATGCGAAGCGAGATGCATGGGCCTTTTTATTCGATAACTGGAAATGAAGTAGAGATAATAGCCATACTGCTTGAATGGTTCAAACATAAAGAATATGAGAGACGTTTCAAGTATTAAATATATGCTATTTGATTTTCATTATATCTTGTGTGAGCCGTTCTACGCTGTTAATGTCTATGTTATCTAGCTCGTTATATAGCTATTTATTCTATATTCTGTAATATGTCCCTTACAGTACACACGCTTTTAAACCTTTTTTTCTATTTATAAGTGTGAGGCGATGCCAGACAAGTTAAGTATATCGGGGCATGTTATTGTTTGCGGTTATGGGATAATAGGGCAGCGCATAGTGGATGTTCTTGTAGAGAATAAAATTGATTTTGTCATAATAGATTCCGATGAGAGTAAGGTAAAGTGGATAGTAGAGAAGGGATTTAAGGTAATACATGGTGATGCTACGCTATCTCCTATTTTGAAAAATGCATCTATTTCTACGGCAAAGGCAATAGCAATAGTAATGGATAATGACGCAAAGGATTTATTCACAATATTAACTGCGCGTGATTTAAACAAAGAGATATTTATCGTAACAAGAGCGAATGATGAGTTTTTAAAAGAGAAACTCTTAGAAGCGGGAGCTGATTATATTACGCTGCCGCAAAAGAGCGCAAGCAATGAAATATTAAAGGAATTGGGCCTTTAATGTGCGCTAATAATTATAGGTTATATTAATGTCATCATATCTTAGCAGCACAATAGAAGACATGTCACTAAGGCGCATAGCCTCGATAGTAATACTCTCATTTGTATTCGTAATATCATCAGATCTTATAATGGGGTATATTTTAGGTAATATCTACAATAGCAGTTACTTTACATTTTCATTGTTATTTGATGCGGTTGGATATGATGCTGCGCTGCCATACATAGCTCCATTTAGCAGCTTATTCTATCCATTTTTTGGCATGCTTATATTAGATGGAATTGTAAAAATAATAGTAATAGGATTTTTGATAGCATCGGTAATAGAATTATTATCCTCAATAGATTTTAAGCGTCAATTTAATCTTTTTGCAGCGCACAGGCGCGCGTCGCATATAATTGTTTGCGGCTATTCTAATTTTACTGACAGGCTGATAAAAGATCTATCCGCAAAGAAAAAAAAGTTTACTATAATAGAGAAGAATCAGGCTAATGCGGATATGCTAAAATCACTTGGCCATATTGTAGTCGAAGGGGATTTTAAGAATGAATTATATTTAAATGATGCGTCAATACAGAGTGCAAGCGGTGTAGTTTTTGGATCGGACAATGATTTTGATAATATTGTGGGTGTGATAACAGTAAAGAAGATAGCGCCTAAAGTAAGAACGATAATACGCATAAACGAGGAGAGCTCTGTAACAAAGATGCTGCGCGCTGGTGCTGATTTGTGCATAATACCAGAAATACTTGTGGGAATAGATTTAGGCAACAATATAGTTGCAAAGCTTAGAGGTAAATAATATGGCGACAATAGGCAAAACAAGCTATATTTTTATATCCATAATAGCTGTGCTTTTTATATTATCATTTATACTCGCAATTTTTGCAGGACTTAATGCAGGTAATGCTATAATATGGTGCATATCAAATTTCTTAAATGTCTCATATCCTGGGATAATCCCTACAGTAATTGCCTATAAAAATCCTCTTCTTTTGGTTGCGGATCTACTAGGTGCATTAGACTTTCCGATATTAACTGTTCTTGTGGCAGCATGGTTTTTTGATACAGTGCACATGTTCAAGCTTCAAGAGCGCGTGGTGTTGTCAAAAATAAAAAAGTTTAATGACCATGTAATATTAAGTACCTACAATAATTTCAGTGAACGACTTGCAGAAGAATTTAAGAAAAAAGGTGTAATTGCAATAACTATAGTAAGTAATGAGCGCGATGCTAAACATATATTCAAGTCTGGAGGGTATGCAATAATTGGAAATGAGGGCTCTGTTGAAACCTTGATGAATATGGGCATGCAAAAGGCAAAGGCGCTAATACTCTGCGATACTGATCCTATAAAGAATGCTCTAACTGCGGTTACGGCAAGATCAATTAGCAAGAAAATAAAGATAATAAGCAGAATATCTAGATTTGACGACATTGCAAAATTGAGCAAGGCAGGTGTTGAACGAATGGTTCTACCAGAAGTTACTACAGGTGATGAAATAGGCAATATAATAATTAAGAATTTAAAAAGCGCATAAAATTTGTGGGCATTAATAGATTATAATAAATAATATTTATTGGAATTTATGCAATATATGTAAGTTCAAACTTGCACATTGCAATTTGTTCTCATCAAATCGCTAAAATATACGAGTGTTTTCCCATGCTGTTAAATGTGTTATTCGCTATTTGAATTGGCATTATCCAATTTTGCTTTATTCTCCTCTCTCTGGCTTTCCTGCTGCTCTCTAGCTGCATTGTCGCTTTCCGCTCTTTGTGATTCACTTTCCGTCTTATTGCTTGTATTATCATCGCTCTCATTGTATTCCAATTGTTTATTTTTCTTTTTACGTGCATAATTCTTTGCGCTAAACTGCAGGCGCATCATTCCAATTGCCAACTGTTTTCTTGATGCATTATTTCCTCTGACCCAATCATAAATGCCTCTATTCATATATGGCATTTTCTTTTTTAATTCGTTATACTCAGCATCTGATGCTGCCATTGCGGCTGTTGGAGCTATTAGTGGAGTATTAACTCTATTCTCCATTAAAACTTTATCAAAAACCTGATTCATCTTTCTTTTCATGCCCTCTCTTCTATTTGCAAAATATCCAGGTATCATATCTGCTTCTCCTCTGTCCGCAATATTAGATCCTGGAGGCACAAGCACATTACTATTTACTTTCCTATTTATTCTATTTGTTCTACTGCTCCATCGTTTACGCATGTATTTTAACATATTGCCAGCAGAGTCATATTCGTAGGCCGCAAGGCCAACTGCTGCAAGCGGCAGAGATGCAAGATTTCCATAATCATTTCTATATCTGCGCGCCGTGTTAAATCTTCCATATTTTCTATAAATATCAAGTTTTGCCTGCTTTATTGCAATATTTGCATTTCTATTTCCATGAATTGCTCTAAACTGTTTGAAATAATAGGAGTTTTCAGCGACGCTCAAGGCAAATTCTTTATCCTTTATTTTATTCATTGTTTTTTCTCCAAAAAAACCTTTATCCTTTTTATTATCAATATAATTTTTCTTGTAATTTGCAAGTGAGTTTTTTTTGCTTTTTATATCCTCAAGTCTTGTTGCGTATTTCATATATTTTCTACGCTGTAATCCGGTCATGGTGGCCATTCCTGGGGCTGATAAGATACCGCTTGTATATTGGCTCTCAAGTCTTTTTTTTACCTCAGAATTTATTTTGTTGCGCTCCACCTCTCGTTTTTTCATAGATTTAATAACATTCTCTCCAGAAAATGCCTTATTTTTTCCATGCCTTACTGTATAATCACCTCCGTACTTTCTGTTTATACCTTTTAGCCTGCTTTTTATAGCTCCTTGTGAGAAGCCCATTAATGTTCCAAAGCCTAGAAGATCAAAAAAACTAGAGCCGCGCGTTAACCCACCGGCTGCTGCAATAAGCAGGATAATTAATATTATCGGTACAAGAGATGATATTGCGCTAAAACTTAGTAATATTATCATATACATCCTATTTTCTTTTTTTCGTATTAATGTTCTGATTTAATTCAAGTTTATATTTTACTATTATAATTGCCATCACTATAATTATCATTAAGGGCAATTCTATGTTTCCGAATGCGAGTACAAAATTACCTACAGGGAATTCTGATACACTCTCATTTGGGAAGTAAGTATAACTATACTCTTCTGATGGGAATCCAATAAGCGAGGGGTTTATTGCGGTTCCAAAGGTTTGTGTATTGGCAAGATTTTGCTGTTCGAATGGTTGAGGCTGCGGATATGGAGCTCCATAATACTGCGCTATAACAGATCCCTCGCCTGTACCACATACATTAAACTGATAACTAAATGCTCCTATTGTATTTGTTTGGGCTATACCTATTAGTCCTAATTGTGAGGTTAATGTTCCTGTTCCGTTAGCAAAATTTGGTACGCAATATTCAGTATTACCCTGAGCGGTCACTCCTGTCATCGGCAGGCCATAACTTCCATAAATGTTGCATTCCTTTAATGAATTAATATAATTTGTGCTAATTAGGCTATCTGGCTCTGGTGAACACTCATTTATCGAATTATATTGTGTATGGAATGTAACGGTATTGTATTGCGGACTTCCAAAAGATAGTACCGTTTGTGTTGCATTCAATGGGTTTGCAAGCGTGCACTGGCTTGGATTATTACCAAATGCGCATAATTGGTTATATTGTGCTAGTGCAGATAACAATCCAAATGTTGAACTAGAATAATAATTTATGTTTTTCTGATAATACAAATATATATTTGATCCTGCGGGCAGAGGGGATGGATTATTGTTAAATATATTAGAGTAGTAACCCGCAATACCATTTATTGTAATTGATGTTTCGTTTGGATTGAGTGCGTTTACGCTGGTGCTATTTTGAATTGTTATTGTAGTTACGTTTCCTATATCCATATCTATTGGCGTAAATATATAGTTATTAAACCTATCAACAAATACATATACCAACCTATTATATCCAAGCACATTATTGTTTCCAGTTAGATTTAATGTTAAATTATAAATGTAATTCTCCTTTTGGAACGTGCTAAACAATTCTGGCAATGATATATCATTTCCATTAATTGGGCTATTTGAATATATCAATTTATTATTTCCGCTATAATAGCTTGGCAGGAAGTAGCCTGTTATACTCTGCTGATTTACTGTAGGTGGAGTTATTGGCACCGCCGTTTCTGTTTCATATGCGGCAACTGATTGCACTCCTGTTGGAAGAATGGCCCCTACCTGGACGAATGTGTTTAATATGTAGTTAAAGATATGACTTTGGTTTATTACCTGTGGTATTATATTAAATAAGTGATTACCTTGGGGTCCTACGCTCTGGTTTATATATATCTCTCCAAATAGCCTATCTGATAATAAATTATATCCAAAGTTTGGCGTTACAAATAATCCTACATCTGATACATTTGGAACATATAGCTGCTTTGAGGATGATATCGATTGCAGATATATAGGTCCTCCCTCAATACTCTCATTTAGATTGCTTGATGTTGGGGTTATGCCCTGATACCCAAATGTTACCGTTGTCTGCGTATTAGGATCGCTTGGGAAGTTATAGATGCATGCCGCGCCTCCTACTGGTGGCGGATCCCCTTCAGGCTGCCCTGTTAATGTTGACGGACTCCATTGCTGCTTTAATGTATATGATATGTTATATGGAACTAAGAAATAGCCCTGTATTGTGCTATTTAGGTATTCGCGTTGAATGCTGCTCGCAGTCTGTTTTGTTGAAGGATTTGCCTGTGATAATATGTTTTGTTCACTTGTTGTAAGGCATTGCTGTTTTCCATATATTGTTGCACATCCATTCGATGTTGTAGACTGCGCGTTTGCGGAATTTTGGGCGCTATTTCCCTGTATATTAGTTGGTATTAGAAGTGATATAATATTTGGCAGATTCAAAAAGCGCTGCGGCGATCCCTGCCCTTCTATATATCCTATCGGGCTTGGAATACCCAAAATTGGACCAGTTATATTATTAAGTAAATGTTGCAGATCACCTCCTGCACGTGGTTCTATACATGGTGAATCTGGATAAGCGGAACTATTTTGGCTTATATAACATATATAAGAATCATTTTGCATATTTTGAACCGCGGTATAGTTGAATACGTTTAGGTTCAATACTAATAGCTCCTTCCATGCGCTTTCGGGAAGGCCTCCACCTGGAATATCATACCCTGTTATGGGGAGTACATTTGCTGTTAGATACGCTGTATTGTTATAATTCGAGCTCATAGTTATATTTGTTTCACCTAAATTGGTGCTAACACTTGGGCCTATCTGCCCTATGTTTGGGTTTACATTAAAGACTAATGGACCAATTGGCTGATATCCATTATTGCCTCTAACTCTAGCTTGCGGGTATGTTGATATGCCAGCATGTACTGGTAATGTTATAGGTGTATACGTGCAGCCATTACTTCCTCCCACTGCGCAATATGTAATGTACTTGTTATTTCCAACAGATATGTTTGCTGATATCACCCATCCATATGGTGGGAAATTTATGCCTGATAACTCAGCCCCACTTGGCGCCACTCCTGTTGTTGTCCCAAGTAGATCATTAATATTAAATGAGTCTATTGGTATTTCTATGCCGTTTCCTGAGAATGCTCTCAAAATCAGCATCTTTGAATTCTCCGTCTGTCCATCGCTTGTTGTAACTGTAAAACTCCAGTTATCTAATACATATAATACTCCGTCTGATTCAAATATTGATATCGGATGATGGTATGCTGCAATGTCATTTACCGCTTTTGATGTGTAATATGTGCCTGCAACAGTTGCGCTTCCATATGGACCGCCTTTTGCCAAATATGCAGCTATATTTAAATTATTCTGAGGTGTCGAATAGGATAATGGTATATTTCCCGTGAACGTTAGATTTGCGCCATTAAATATTGAGATATTTCCATATTTTATGTTTGCTAAAAATAGATATTGTCCCCCTGGCGATGCTGTAAATTCATTTGATGCCTGGTATCCACTTGGGGTAGTTATTACATTTTCTGTAGTATCTCCATTTGCATTTCTTCTTCCTATAACTAATGTCTGTGTAGGTTGCTGTTTTCCTTCGATAAATAGGTCTCCTGAATAATCTGTTGTTAGGGCGGTTGGCAAAAAGCTAAATGTACCTTTTGCACTGCTGCTTCCTAATAGCCAGCTCCAAAATCCTGTTGTGTATCCGAATGCGCCGCTATTTACTGTCGATAATGTGGAACCCCCTATAATATATAAGTTGCTTGACTGTACAACTATCGAGTTATTCCAGTATGTCTCCCATTCCATTTTCCAGTTGTTTAATGATGTTTGATAATTTGGTGAACTAGAGGATGGGAGCGTGTCTGGTTGCGCATTTGTCATATTGAAATCTCCATTTGGTATTAGTCTTAATATATAGAGATTTGCATTTGTTGTTTTGTGTATGCAGAAAATGCCGCATTGGTATGAGTAGTTTAATACATATATGTAATCATTTGGCGAGGCTGTTATGAAGTTCGGATTCTTTATGCTGCCAAAAAGATAACCTCCGTCCGTTTGGAAATTTGCAAATGACTGCCCAGCTCCAAGCCCAGCCGCACTTCCACTTGTTATGGTTGTCATAAGCGTATTTTTAGGTATGTTAGATAGTGAATTGAAATTAGAGTTATTAAATGATGTGAAATTTAATGGCAATTCGGCAAGCGTTCCGTTATAATTAAACAATAACTGCGAGTCTGTGTATATAGGATATGGATCTAGATAATTGCCCGGGTCTAAGAAATTATGTGGGCTGTATATATCATACGAATTATTCAAAAATGTCAATTGATTGTTTATGTCGCTGTATGTTGAAGGTAAACTTATGTTATCTGTGAGATATGGCACTATGGTAGTATTGGTCCATTGGGGCAGAGTTAAATATCCCATAGAATATGTGCAGCTATAATCAAAATTCGTGCATATTCTATATGCTATCCAGTAATATTTTATGTTTGTGCCAAATACTATTGGTATTGGTATGCCCGTCTGTCCACCACCTCCACTCGACGCTGAGCACCAGTATTTATTATTATAATAGAATCTGAATCCTCCACCACAATTCGCTCCTACTGGGCCAGGATTTGTAGGGTAAAAGAATATCTCATTATAAAATATTCTGCAATTATATATGCGACATACATCCCCGTTTATTTGGGCGTTCGCACTATAGACGTTAAGATTGTAATAAGATTTTCCATTATAATTTAATGTGCCTCCACCTGTAGATACTAAATAGAATTTTCCCCCATTTATTACAAGGCCATCTGTTCCCGTATTTCCAGTGCAAGTAACTACAGTGCCGCCTCTATATAAAAGGTTTGGACATGTTGGTGAACTAAATGGACATTCACCACCAAAACTAACAGAGCCGCTGCATGCTGGCCCATTTGTTATTGTCTGCGTATATGGCATATTTAGCCCTCCTACGCTTCCATAATTTGTCGTTTGTGAAGTCATTTTGGAGAGTGGTATTGTTACATTTGCATTGTGTATGTAATTTATGTTTGCTGTTACTTTATAGTCATACGTATATTTGCAAAACCAATAGTAATATTCATATGGTGGGACATATAACATGCTATAGGTGTAGAATATAAGGTTGTTTATGCTTTTTGTTGAGGACAAATCTTTGAGATTGGCATTGCTCAGATCGGCAAAATTTGCATTCCAGCTCCATACTCCTTTTTGTGTTGAGGATGGGAACTGCTGGAATATATATGATTGCGTATTATATCCGTTTGATATATTATAGCTGCTTCCTTGTATATTGGATTCTCCAGAATATGCGATATTTTGTATGTTTGCATTTCCTATATTGACTATGTAGTATTGTGTTACGGCAGATGCAGGAGTCGAAACTATCACGCAAAGATAGCCGCATCCTTTCTCAAAATAGCCAAATCCCAAAAACGAACCCATCGATGTTGTGCCTGCGGATGTTTCTGCTGCAGCAACGCTGCCCTCTATCTGTTTATATACATCAAGTTCCTGCTGTGGTATATTTGCCATATTTGAGATCTCTCCAGGAACGCCCCATACTACCGATGTTATTAGCATTACGGCGGTTGGCAATGGTATAAGGCTTGCAAGGCATCTATCGCCCCCAACATACGAATTTCTATTTGAGATAAAATACTCTGATGTATTTTGAGGATTTGGGTTTACAGGGCAGGTTATAAGTGATTGCGCATAATTATTATCGTATGCCTGTATTATCGGTGTTACTGGCATTGGCAAAGATACTGGCGCTGCCACCTTTACTATCTGCCCATTTCCGGCATATCCCTGGTATTGTGTATCAAATGTGCTAACGGCCGCAAGTCCGCAAAATCCTGCATATCCTTGCGCATTTACGCAATAGCCATTACTGCCGCCAGCAATGCCCCCTCCAAGATTTGAAGTACCTGATGCAAACGCATTATTAAGAAGAAGTAATGCTAAAAGGGCAATAAGAATAAAAAATGCGTAATGTTTATCAACCAAAATATGCACCAAATATACTAATTAATAATACATTGTTTATACAATAGTAATATGATAGATTGATAGATATAAATAATATCTGATTATTCTTGCAGAGGCGCGCAATTTATATCCAAAATTTTTAAAATAGTAAAAACTCAAATGTTATTAAAATATCCTGCAAGTGTGCATTACTAATGCACAATAGTTATAATTACTAATAAGAAGATTAAAATATTTTTTAATAAGGTGGCATGTTACGTCTTTATTTATGTAGTTTTTCTAATGCTGTGCTTATTTTTTTAGATATATTAAGAAGCTCATTTGGCGCAATATCAAAAACCCGCGTGCTTTTATCATCCAATTGTTCTGCAATTGCCATTGCACTTTTTTTATCAATACCCAAATTTTTGGAAGAATCGATGATCGCATTGCGCAATGTCTTTTTCTTATGTTCCATAATGCATGATATTACATGCATAATATTTTTTTCTATATGTATTTCTTTTGGCTTTATGTAAACAATAACAGAGTCAACATTTGGTTTAGGGTAAAAGCATTCGGCGGGCACTTTCTCTATATATCCTACATTTAGCATTAGCTTTGATATGACGCTTAGCTTCGAATACTTGTTTGTTGATACGTTTGCAAGCATATGTTCAACCAATTCTTTTTGCATGCATAAAATCGCATCAAGTCGCATCTCTATTATCCAGCCTATAGTCTTTGATGATAAATTATATGGTATATTTGCTATAAGCATATTATAGCCTAAAAATGCGCTTTTATTGAGCCTAAAGAAATTATCATTTATCAATTTTAAGTTTTTATAATTAAGTTTCTCAATTAGCAATTCATATAACCGCTTATCATACTCAACTGCGAGCACGCTATTTGCCTTTTTACATAACTTTTCTGTTAGCATGCCCATACCAGGGCCTATCTCTATAACCTTTTTATCTTTGCTAAAATCTGATTCAAGCTCCGCTATATGCTCGCATACTAAAAAGTTCTGCCCAAGCTTTTTTATTGGCCTAATACCATTATACATTGCCATATGATCAATTACGTAATGCTTAATTTATAATATTCTTATCCTAATTTATTTCTAACTATCTATTAAATATAAATTAAATATATTTTGAGTAAGCATTGCACATTAGTATTAATTACAAAAGATAAACAATAACTATTTATTTTTAACCAGCATTTGATAAAACAGTTAGATTGTTGCGTATCGGTTGGTTTTATTGGATTATAAACAACGTAAAAATATTAATGCACAGAGTGCTGTAGAGTTCATATCTACATATGCATTCGTGTTTCTCGCAATTGCTGTTGCGATTGCGATACTTTTTATATATTCATCAATACCAAAATCTACGTATCCAACACAGTGCCAGTTTTTTTCTGGGTTTTCCTGCGCTACAGCGCTCTTTAATTCCAATAGCATATCTGGAAAAGGAAGCTCATTATATATAGAGGGTGTTGATACTCAGATAGGAATCGTAAATGTAAGTACATTTAATGCCGTTTTTGCAGAGCAAAAGAGTACCTCTGGCTACTGCGCTCCTAGTTTATTAAAACAGGGTGAAACATTCTTTTGCGTTGCTAATTTTAGTTCCGTTCCACAGGTTGGTACAACGCAGTCAACAACCTTTAGCATTGCTGGAAATTACTGCGCAGGTCCATTAGGTAATCGGTCTGAGACATGTGCAGGTTCTAAAAATTTTACATTTACCGGAACGCAAACATCATCAATAGTAAACTTGTCTAGTGCATCGATCCAATTATTATTTAGCGTAGTATTTATATCAGTTCCACTTACTATAACAAATTCTCAAAACATACCAACTCCCGCCCCATGGCAGCAGATGTTTAATATTGCAAGTGATCATTACTCCTCATATATACTGCCAAACTGGACCAATGTTGTATTCACAACAGAACCAAATGCAAGGGGAGGCGTACTAAATGCATGGGTTGAATCTGGCGCATCAAATACTGCGCCAAATACAATTGTGTGGGTAAGTATGCCAGGCGGAATAGCCGCAAATTCCAAGACTGTTATATATATGAATATAATATCTAGCAATGTAATGTCTGCAAATGGCCCGACTGGAGAGGCTGCGCAGCTATCACCAATATATGGCGAATATGATAACATAAAGCAGATAATGCTCCCGGGATTGGAATATCAAATTTATTTTGATTCAAATGGCATATGTAATAGTTCAACATATCAGAATTCGCTCTATTCTGCGCCTCTTGGGCAAGGTACTGTAATAAATGGATGTGGTACATTTACTGCATCTACACCAATATTCAACACGAGTGAAATCGGCACAACGCAGGATGTTCAAGGTAATCCTGCTCCTAATGTTTTATTAAATTATCAATGCGGTTATACTGGCGGTACATCGCTTCCTAATCCACCAATACCCACTTGCGGTTTAAGTTATAATTCACTTTTATTTAAGGCCATAGGGTGGATTGATTCAAATTCTACAAAATATGGTTTTAATACTGGTGCTTGGTGGTGGGCTAGTCAGTCATCTGGTTTTGGAACCTCATTTGCAACGAGTAATGGTGTTGATTGGCTTGGCGGTACATCAAATCCTGATAATTTAATATCTCAATTTTATTGGACGGATCCGTGGCCACGATTATGGCAAAGCACTGGGTCCGGGTCTGTACCTCTTGGAGATTATAGAATAGAACTTGATTATTCTCCAATAAACCAGCAGAATAACGGGCAATCTTACTATATCGCTGAAGGTTATCAATATGGAAGTTATTTCCATGCTGCATATCCACCAAATGGGGTTATGCCATCAACAAGTATTGGATATTCACTTGAATCATTTGCAAGTGCTGTAGTTCCATCAATAATGCAGGGTCAAAATGCACAGTTAAAAGGTTCTGCAACTGGTGGCACATCTCCATATACTTACCAATGGCTTGAAGAGGCACCTGGTGCATCCTCATTTACTCCAATAAGTGGAGCATCATCACAAAATTATTTATTTACTACAACAACATCAACACCAACTGGAACGTATCAATTCGAGTTGCAGATAACTGATAGTGCAAATCCCCAGAACCAGGCAACAAGTGCGCCGGTAAGTGTTGTGGTTAATGTCAATACCGTTGAATTATCTGTAAAAATTGTGATTACAAATTCTCAAAATATACCAACAGTTGCGCCATTCCAACAATTACTAAATATAAACAGCAATCATTATTCATCATATATAAATTCTGGATGGACAAATGTAGAATTTACAACAGCAAATTCTGCATCAGGAAATCTTATTGACGCATGGGTTGAAAATAATAATACAAATACTGCGCAGAATACTATTGTGTGGCTTAATTTATCTCAAGGAATCGCTGCAAATTCTAATGTTATCGTTTATATGAATATAATGTCAGGAAGTATAATGTCTGCAAATGGCCCGACAGGAGAGGCAGCGCAGCTCTCGCCAACATATGGCGAATATGATAACATAAAGCAGATAATGCTCCCGGGATTGGAATATCAAATTTATTTTGATTCAAATGGCATATGTAATAGTTCAACATATCAGAATTCGCTCTATTCTGCGCCTCTTGGG
>JAMCZM010000023.1 GCA_023485645.1 Candidatus Martarchaeota archaeon | reverse complement strand
GAATTTAACGTAAAAAATGCATTCTCATTTATGCTTGTAATATTTTTTGCAATACTAACAGCCGCACTATAATATTTTCATATAATCTAGCAGTGTTGGTGGGAAATCCCATATGCAATAGCCGCTAGATGAAAGTGAACTGCATAAATAAGATATATAAACATGAATAACAATATAAACAATTAATGTTACTGGTAATATAATGAAGTTAATAGAACTTTTATTCATACTACTGCCGCTACTATTGTGGCCGTTGACATTTATTGTGCTTAATACTATTTTTATATATGCAATGCTAATATCAGTAATAATACTTGCCATCATATCCTTGCGCATATATGGAAGGTGGATAAAATGGTCAAATAACAGCATTACAAGGGCCATAATTATCGGAATAATTGGGGCATTGATATTATATTTGCTCTTTTATATCGGTTATTATGCAACTATTATACTTGGAATACAAAAGGGCGTTAGCAACGTATATACAATGATATACGGTAATGCGCCAACATTAATATTAATGCCAACGCTTGCCCTAATAGGTGTTTGCGAAGAGATTTATTGGAGGGGTGCATTGCAGGTATATGTTAAAAAGAAGAGCAGATTCTTTAGGAAGATGCCATGGGTTGCGGGTGCAATGTATTATGGGCTTATACATTTATCCACGCTAAATATTGTGCTTTTTGCAGCAGCAGTAATTGTTGGCATTGTTACAAGTATAATAGCGTATAAATATGGCATATTATCTTCAATAATAACACATGTTGTTTGGATAGAAGCTATTGTTATCTTCTTCCCAATAGGCGCGTAGATTTTGGTTGATTTGATGAGTACTTATATAAAAAACCTGTTCTCTGAAATTCATAATAATTATGATCTTATGAATAGCATACTAAGCCTTGGCATAGATCGAAAATGGCGCAAGGCTGCAGCAAAGCTTGCAATGCCAAATAAAAAGTCGTTTAAAATTTTAGATATTGCTTGTGGGACTGGTGAGTTTGCAATTGCTCTATACAAAGAATCTCTTGAAAAGAAAAAGAGCGCGTCAATAATAGGAATTGATTTTAATTCCAATATGTTAAAAGTTGGAGTAGAAAAGATAAAAATGTGTAATCTGCCTATAAAATTAATTCACGGAGATGCGCTAAATATAAAATTCGATTCTAATACTTTTGATGTTGTTACATCAGCATTTGCAATGCGTGATTTTGATGATCTTGATAGATTTGCATATGAGGTTAATAGGGTGCTTAAAAAAGGAGGAAAAATCACATTGATGGATATGGCTGCTCCAAATGCTGGTTTTGATAAGTATATATTTAAAATATATTCGAAGATAATGCGAATTGAGGGATATTTTGTGGATAATGATGCATATAGATTTTTAGTGAAAAGCATAATGGAAAATGATAGTAGGAAGGTTGCAGATATATTCAAAAAGAACGGGTTTGCAAATGTTAAAATAACAACGCTAAAAACAGGGGCGGCATTTGTCATAACTGGCGATAAAAAATAAGGTAATATGTGTGGATATTCTAAAAATATCTATTGGCATTTCAATATTTCTACTCTCTATATTATCATTTTTGCTATCGTATTTGTTATTAAAAAAAAGAAAAATAAGTATATCCTATCTATTTTGGGGCATAGGCGTTGCACTTGTTGGTTTTACTGTTCTGCAAGAGTCTATAATATATTTTAATTACTGGTCTGAATTATTCATTCAGCTGTATGTATTTTTGATTGCAATTCTTGTCGGAATATTGTCAATTGGTTCTGTTCTTATGCTAAAATCAAGTAAAATAAAATATATCTGGATAGGATACATAACAATAGTTGGCATAATAACCCTGTTGTACTCATTTACGCTTCCAATACCAAAATCTATAGTAGTAAATGGCATAATAATCAACAATGTTGTGTTGCCAATGCCTGATGTAATTGCATCCTCTCTTTTAACAATACCTGCCGCATTTGCGCTTATAATACTTGCATTAAGTTCATTTTTCAAGACAAAAAATTATAGTACTCTGCTAATCGCATTTGGTGTTATAATAATAACAATTGCCGGAACGCTCTACATAATAAATTTTCCCGTGCTGTTATATTATGCCGAATTTATTGGAATTCTAATTTTATTCTTTGGATTTATGGGAATTCCTAAGAGGAAGCCACTTGTAAATAAAAAAATATATAGAAAAAAGAACTAAATGGGTATTTATTTTTTATTGTGCATATATTAGAGTTATATTCTATTGATTATTCAAGAAAATAAACGCAATTTAATAATCGCCTCGGTAGCTCAGGGGTAGAGCGCCTGTCTTGTAAACAGGAGGTCGGGGGTTCAATTCCCTCTCGAGGCTTATCATAACAAAATTTAGATAAGTACCTCTTCAATTTTTCTTATTGTAGTTGGACCAGATTTCATTATTGAATGTGGAGATTGTTTTGCTATCTCAATTGCTTCGTTCATATCTTTAGCTGTTATAATCATATAACCACCCAAATCAATTTTTTGCGGTTTGTAATCCTCAATGCCTTTTTCAGTAAGCATCTTACCTTCCCACAAAACAGGATTTGCAGATACAAAAGATCCTTTTTCTTTTAAAGGGGATATATAATCACGCCATGGCTTAATTCCATTCTCAATTTGTTCAGGAGTAGGATTAGTTGGCATTTCCATCTTTTCATTATACATTAATAATAGGTATTTAGGCATATAAACATATGTAATAAGCAACTTGAAAATCTTTAACTTTTCGTATTTTTGATACCTTATTATAAAACATAAGTAAAGGCATAAATAGTTGTATTTTGTTTATCGATTATGGCAATTAGAGTTCTTAAGAGGTACCCATTAGAAGACGCAGCACGGTTGCTCATTGCGATTGGATTGGTACTTATTATATTTTCTTGGATGTTTGGAATTTACTTTAGTGTACTTACTGGAAAAGTAACCGTATTTATTGTACCTTTTATATTTACCTGTGTTTCAATATTATTATCTTTAATGATTTTATATAGGTATGAATTATTTGAAAAATATCCATATATTATGAATTTACCATCTTTATTCTATCGCATTAAAGATCGAAAGGGTGTGGATAATAAAAGTATTGCATTTAGCATGATTTTTACAGTTCACTCATTAGTTATTGCATTCATTGGTTTTCTGAGTGTTCTTCTGACATTTTCAGTTGGTTTTAGCATAAATAAAACTGCCACGTCTCAATTATTATACGTTTATTTGGCAACTATAGTAATATTAATAATCTCAGTTCTATTTTTATACCGTAGAATTTATATAAAGTTTTCAAAATAGCATTAATTATCTTAATTACATTAGAAGTATTCAAAATTCAGTAAACTAATTTGTTAGTAAGCCGTATATACTTTTTTTTATGTATATCATAATGGTGGTAGTATGGGGTTCTACGAACGTAGAATTAAGAAAGAGGCAGCTTCGCTTTTGCGCGAAGAAGAAAAAATGCATTTTTTCATACGTCAGTCATTGTTCTATGGATTTACTCCGGATTTTGTCATTGCAACTGACAAGCGCATACTTATAATAAAAAATTCATTTTTAGGATTATATACTGGGAAAAATGTGTTTGGCAATACAAGTTACAATAGTATACCATATAGGCAGATAACGAGTGTTATACTCTCAAGGGGCATAAGCATGTGTACGGTTACTATAAGATTGCAAGGTACGATTGATAGTGAAGGTAAAAATGAGGGAGAAATAAAAGGATTATGGAGTAAGGATGCTGAAAATCTTGTCAAATCTATTGAGCATATGGTTGAACATCATTCAAATATCCAAGCCCAAAATATTAACAGTAATAAAAATGATACCTCAAAAAAGCTATATGACGCGCTCTTAAACAATACAAATGATTTAGACCTATCAAAATTAAAAGAGATTGATATAAACGAGGCAATTAACCTTTTAAAACTGCAAAATTCTAAAATAATATGGCTTGGAACAGAGCCAATAGATTATGTAAGCAAAATATCTGGTATAGATTCTAATTCCATAATAAAGATTAATCCCGATAAGATAATTGATGCGGATTTACAGATAAACCAATTCTTTTCAAATATTATACTTTTATGTTACAATGGGAATATTGCAAGACATATATCCCTACACTTAAAAAATGAGCATAATATAAATTCATATGTAATTAAGGGTGGATTGATGGATATTCTCTCAAATGCTACAAAGAAATGAATGATTAAATAAATATTGATTTAATCTATACATATGCAGGTTCAAGGCAACGCGTTTGAAAATACGCTTATTATAGCAAATCCTGGTACTGGAAAGACCACTGCAATTGCCCAAAGGGTAATATCACTTCTTAAATCTGGAGTAAAAGAAGAAGATATACTTTGTATTACATTTACCAATAAGGCTGCATCAGAAATGCGCGAACGCATAAGCAATACAATAAAAGAGAGTAAAATAGATGCAAAACCATATCTTATAAGTGTTCATACGTTTCATAGTTATGCATATGAATATCTCGAAGGAATGGATGTTGGTGAAGGTATAATAGGAAATAACGCATTGAGATATTCAATATTTAGATCATTTCAAGATGATAATGCCTTTAATTATACTACAAAATATATAATTGAAGAGATTGTCCCAAAGGTTGAGAATGCGATAAGATATTTAAAGAGTTTTGGCATTCTTCCAGAATCAATAAATATAAAGGAGTCTAAGGATGAATTGAAAAGGAGATATAACAAAAATGCATTAGAGAGCATAACAATTGATGAGATATACGCATTTTTCGATTATTTTATAAACGCTTATATTAGATATGAGAAGGAGAAGGATGATCTGGAATTTATAGATTATAATGATATGCTGCTGCGATTTTTGAAATTATATAAGCAAAAAAAACACTATAAGCATGTACTTGTTGACGAGTTGCAGGATGTAAATGGATTGGAGGCAGAGATTGCGTTGCGATCGGGGGAGACTCTATTTCTTGTTGGTGATAGAAAGCAGGCAATATTTGGATTTCAGGGGGGAAGCATAAAAAATTTTAAAAAAATAGAAGCAATGCGTAAATTTAAAAAAGAGACGAAGCTTTTAAATTATAGGAGCATGCAACCGATACTAGATTATTCTAAAAAACATTTTTTAATGCATGTTAAGGATTCAGATTATAAAGAGGAGCTTTTAGGGCTGTATGCTAAAAGAGTTGGGTCTGATTCAAAAGTTAAAATATATATGGCTGAGAAGCAGGTTAATGCATCTGTTAAAATTCTTTCTGATATCGTTGCAAAATGCAAACAGGATGAAAAAGTTGCAGTAATAACAAGAACGAATGGGCAGCTAATAGAACTATCAAAAATACTTGATAAGAAAGGCATAGAATATAGCACTACTGCAGGTTCATCAACAAGCGAGGAAGCAAAATCACAGATAATAATATACCTTAAAGGTTTGTTATATGATGACAAGGCATCAATATTAAATGCATTATTTACGCCTTTTTCCGGTATTTCACTAAGAGAGGCATTTGAGATTGCAGAAGAATGGAGTAGGATAACTAAGCATGGCAATAGGCAATCAAATGAAGTGCCAAAAGAGATATTAAATATGGCGAAGAACTTCTTTAAGATTAAAGAAAGATTTGATGTGATATATTCAAAAGATCTTTTTAATAATATTATAATGCCCATTTCTGTTTCAATGGGAAATGATTATTTTATTACTGCAAAAACAATAAACAATGCAATATTGGAGTTTTCTAAAATTGACAATGATAAGACGCGCGATTCATTCTTTGAATATTTATCAATATTAGAGGAGGATTATGCACCTATTGAGAATGAAAAAAATATAGTGCTGACAACAGTGCATAAAGCCAAAGGGATGGAATTTGATAATGTAATATATGTGCCTATTGGCGGGAATATAAAGGAGAGCTTTATTGATATGGTTGTATACTCAATAATAAAAGGGTCAATTGGGTTAGACATATCAGAGGAATTAGAAGATGAGCAGATACGTGTCGACTTTGTCGCATTTACACGCGCAAAAAATAACCTATATATTATTACAAATAAACGCAACAGCGATCGGTACATAATTGATAACATGCATATGGATGAAATAGAAAGTGAAGAGGAAATTGCACCAATTGGCGGAAAATATGATGAATCTTATGCTTTATTTTTAAACGGTAACTATGGAGGCTCAAAGGATATCCTTAAAAATAAGGATCCTTGGTTATATAGCGCAATAAAAAATTATTTTTTGGCAAATCATAATATATCCTATAGTTTATTAGAACGCGCAGAGCATCCATATGAATTTTTAAAAGAGCGCATATTAAAAATAGAAAGCCCATTTAACCGTTCTTTAACTCTTGGTACAAGAGCACATGAAATAGCCCAGATGCGCTTTAATAAATCATTAAATGAAAAAGAATTAAGTACTGAAGAGAAAATGTATCTAAACAATATTATTAAGATAGATAAGGAAATAAGCGAAAAGTTAGGTTTTCAACAGATTCATTCTGAATATGAAATAACGCTCCAAATAAATAAATTAATTGAAAATATAGATGATACTTCAGTATTTAAGGCCATACTTGATGCAATATACGAGAGCAGCAGCGTTGATGGCAAGAGATATCTGATACTTGATTGGAAGACTGATAGGACTGAGGAGCGGGAATCACAACATAGACGGCAGCTTGCCATATATCGAAAGGCTCTTGCAATACATTTGAATGTGTTTGAGGCAAATATATCAATAGCAATAGGATTTATAGGGTTAAAGGGTAATATAAACACAAATAACATTAATTGTAAACTTAGTATGGAGCAGCCAAAAGCTATGCAGATAAAAACATTCGAGCGGCATTTGGAAAAATTTATTGGTTATAAAAAAGACCCGATGCTTTTTGTCTTAAAATTGCTAGAAGAAAAATCTACAGATATGTTACATGCCCGCCTGCTTGCAATTTTAAATGAAAATGTTAAAAAATGAGTTATTTATATTATTTTTAAATGAATGATGTAAATATCTAATATTAATCGCCCCAGCCGGGATTTGAACCCGGATCACAGGCTCCGGAAGCCCGCGTTCTATCCAAGTTATACTACTGGGGCATAAATTAGTATTTAAAGCCTTTTTTGCATACTATATATCTGTATTTAATTGTATTGAATTGTATTATATAATGTTATCAATCTATTATTATATGCTGATTTGGGAAATTGTGTGTATTAATGGCAAAAAAAGGCTCTTTTAGGGAGTTGGGTATAAAGACTGCAAAGCATGGCACAGTGTATATAATAGGGGAGGCGTTCACATCGTTTCTATCGCTTATTGTTATAATATATCTTGCAAGGTTTCTTCTTCCAGCAGATTTTGGATTATACGTAATTGCAATAGCATTTTCACAATTGCTTGGTATGGGCGGCAATTTTGGAATAGGAACGGCGCTTAGAAAGAAACTTCCAGAATCAAAGAATATGCAAGATTCAAATAAACTTCTTAGTAATGGCTATTTTGTCGCAGCTACAATATCTTTTGCAATTGCAATTCTTGGTACTCTATTAAGCAGCAGCATAGCAAACATAATATATCATAATAACGCACTTACAATACCTATAATTTTAGCATCGATAAGCGTCTTCTTTTCAGTTCTATTTAATATAACAATGGCGTCTCTTGTGGGTGTTGGAAAGGTGCGCGAATCTGTATATAGCAATATACTATATTCAATGTCTCAACTTGCGATAATTATTATTTTGGTATCATTGGGCTTTGGTGTAATGGGCGCAATGACAGGATATCTAATTTCATTAATACTAGGCGTAGTTTTGGGTCTATTGCTGCTTTATAAGAAATACCGATTTATTCTATTTAAAATATCAAAAGCAATAATAAAAGAATTGACATCATTTTCAGTACCATTAGTTATATCAAATATAGTGAATACTGGTGTTGGAAATTTCGGTGTTGTACTTCTTGGAATATTTGTTGCATCGTCCATTGTAGGGAATTATGGCGCTGCGCTGCGGTTAGGAAACATAATAAACATATTTATAACATCAGGAACATTTCTTCTTCTTCCAGCATATGCAATGGTGATATCACATAAAAAACATAAGCAGAACATAAGCTCTGCATACGAGAGTAGTATATACTACACTCTTTTATTTTTGCTTCCAATGGTCGCGTTTGCAATTGCAGCATCAATCCCGTTACTTCATTTGTTATTATCAAAAGGATATAGTAGCGCTCCGCTTTATTTTTCAATAATAGTTCTTGGGCTTACTATTAATATACTGGGGACTTATTCCGGGTCACTTTTAATAGGATTTGGGCATACTAAAAAATTTATGAAATATCAAATAGCTGTTGCGCTATTAGAATTTATTCTCCTGATTGCGTTAGTCCCATATATTGGCGCGTATGGTGTTATACTAAGTGTTTTTGTAATAGGACCTATAATTTCTGGAATACTATACACTAAATTGTTGACAAAAGAGTTTTCTATACATATAAATTATGATAGAATACTAAGGATTATGTTATCATCAATTATATTGTTTGCTATTTTATTTGCCGTGTCAATAATAACCTACGAGAACTATTATTCGTTAGCAATAGATATAATACTCACAGTGCTCTTATACCCAATTTTAATTATTCTATCAAATGGCATAACGGAAAAAGAGATAGCGTTTATAAATGATACCTCTAAAAGAATGAAGATAATAAATTACATCGCAAAATACTTTATAAATTATGTTGTGGTTTTAATTAAAAAAATTGGTTAAATTAATATAAATTTATATTTTATATTTGTGGGATCCAATACCAAAGAATTTTATCTTTTAAATCCTGGATGCCAATGCAGAATTTTTTCGAGAGTTCATTTCTTATTTTATCAGAACTTGCAAAGTCATTACTTGTTCTGAATTTTGCCCGTTTTTCAATTAGCTCTTTGGCAGTATCTGGCAGTTCCTTTTTATAATAATCCATATCCAAAATACCTATTATGTGGGATAGCTCATTTATTCGTTTTAGTACATTATCACGTTCGCTTATTGTGACAGAATTTTCTGATTCAATAAAACTCTTAATGTATTTTATTAGACTATATAATACTGTGATTGCAAGGGGTGTGTTAAAATCATCATTCATTGCATTTTTAAACTGCGTCTCAAATTCATTAAGACGTGATTCAAGCTCAATATAACTATTTGAATTTGGCGCGTCTATATTTTTACTATTATAAAATAAAGAAAGTGTTATGTACATCTCACGAATCTTTGCTGTTGCCTCATCCATAATTGCATCACGATGATCAATGTCCTTTGTATAATGGGTGGACTCTATCATAAGTCTTATTGCTTCTGGGTGGTATTTTTTAAGTACTTCACGTATCGTTATAAAATTTTTGAGGCTTTTGCTCATTTTTTCCCCATTTAGTTTTGTTACGCCAGAATGCATCCAATATTTAACCATCGGGTGTTTTCCGGATGCGGCTTCTTCTTGCGCTATTTCGTTTGTATGGTGTGGAAATATGAGCTCTTTTGCACCTCCATGTATATCATATTGCGGACCAAATATGCTCTCTGTTATTGCAGTGTCCTCAATATGCCATCCTGGCCTTCCTTTTACAAATATAACTTTGCCATTCACAAGCAAATCTATGCTCCATGCTGGTTCATTTTCTTTCGCACCCTTCCAAAGTGAAAAATCATAGCTGTTTATTTTTTTGGAATTTGGCTCAATTCTATGCCTATCTAATTCATCAAGTGAAATGCCTGATAATTTTGTATAATCACTAAATTTTTTTACATTGTAATAAACGTCATTGTCTATAACGTAAGCATATCCATTATCAATTAATTTTTGTATCTGCATTTTTATTTCTTTTATATAATCATGCGATCGAGGAAACATATCTACATCATTATTACCAATGCTTTTCATATCCTCCATTAATCTTTTTTCATAGAATCTTGCATGCTCTATAGGATCCCTATGCGTTTCATTTGCTCTTTTTATTATTTTATCATCAACATCTGTTATATTTTGTATATACGTTACATCATATTTTAGATACCTAAGCCATCTTACAATTACGCTAAAGTTTGTGTATAATTTTGCATGGCCTATATGCGCATCATCATAAACTGTCTGCCCACATACAAAGAGATTTATTTTATTTTTTGCAATAGGTACAAGCTCCTTATAACTTCTGCTTAATGAATCGTATATAATCAAGATATCACAACACTCTTTAACTAGTTAATATAATGATACTTATCAATTTATAAACTTATATTCAAATATAGATATGATTTAATGGCGAGCGACGACCATTTAAAATTGAATCTGCCAGATGCAGTACATAGTGGTATAAAGCAGGTATATGATCGTTTAACTTCATTTACAAATAATGATTTTATTACAGATGAGTTGTATCAACCTTCGACTCATCTTCTTCAATCGCATGGGAAGATGATACGCCCAACAATGGTTTTATTAGGTGCGCATATACTAAATTATAATCTTGAACTGTTTGTTGATCTTGCATCAGCAATTGAATTGCTTCATGTTTCATCTCTTGTGCATGATGATATAATAGATAAGGAGCGTGAGAGACGCGGCATTGATAGTGTTAATTATAAATTCAATAACAACTATGCAATACTTGCAGGGGATGCTCTTATATCGAAGGCGATACAATTATCTTCAAAATATGGTAGCAATGTGATGTATTCGATATCTGATGCAGCTATGAAAATGTGTGCAGGTGAATCGATAGATTACAAATATCAGAATAATATTTCAAAGATAGATGTTGATAAATACATAAAAATAGCAATACTAAAAACTGCATCTCTAATAGGAACCTCAAGTAGCATAGCCGCAATATACAAAGACCATAAATCAAAGATAAACATGTATGATTATGGGCTTAATTTAGGTATAGCTTTTCAGATACGCGATGATATATTAGAATTTACACAGAGTTCTAGTGCATATGCCTCAAAAAAAGCTGCAAAAGAAGCAAATATCGTTAATATATTGAAATTGCAGGAAAATATAAGTAAAAAGGAGGCCATATCAAAAGCGGTATTAATGAATAATAAATATGTATCTAGAGCTATTGGTGGCATAAAGGAGATGGATCCAAATAGTATGCTGTTAAATTATGCTAATCTTATTTTAATTAAAGAGTAATATATTCTATAATTATCAGTCAACTACTATATATTTGTCTATTTTCTTTCTGTAAATCTCTTTTTTCTGCCTGTGTTTTTTAAGAAATGCATTTATTGTCTCAGCCAAATGTTTTTTATGCTCCCCTGCAAGCATGCTTCCGTTTCTTTCCGCTTCAAATATTCCGTTTAATTTTTTATCATCTGGTTCAAAGAAATACTTATAATACTGGCATACTACGCATTTGTCTGGATTACCCCCATATTTTTTTTGCAATTCTGCTGTTGCCTGCTGTCCTGTCAACGCTCTATTTATCTTTACGCGTACCTCCTCTTCCGTATCAGTTAAATATATCGTATTGTTTTTATCACTTGATGACATTTTTGACGACCCATCAAGTCCTGGAAGGAATTTTGAGTGTATAAGTGCGGGTTTATAATATCCAAGCTTTGGTGCAACATCCCTTGCCAATCTAAGATGCACATCTTGGTCGATAGCAAGCGGAACCAAACATGGCACATTTTTATGTTCTTCTACTGATTTTAAAAATGCTGGGGCAGCCTGCATGCTAGTGTAAAAAATTAATCCTATATTCATGTCATTGCCAAAGCCAAAAGCGTCTTTGACTGTAGAGAATGTTATATGCTTTGCCACACGGACCGCATTTTTATATAACGTTTTTGCATTATCCGTATCAAAGAATACCTTAGTTTTGCTCTGTTTGAAGCCAAGCGATACTATATCAAGCATATTTTCATATCCTATCTTGTGGATATCCTCTAGTGTGACATTTGGGTCCTTTTTAGACAAGTACTTTTCTTCATCGCTCATCTGTATATATACGTCTACACCAAATTTCTCCTGCAGCCATTGTGCTAATACAAATGGCATCAAATGGCCAATTGTCATTCCTCCAGAAGGTCCCCTACCTGTGAATATATAAAATGGGTTTCCTTTCTCATATTGATCTAATAACCAGTTGAGATCCCGATGCGCATAATATATTTCGCGTCGGATCATAAAATGAGATGCCCCTGTATATTTTGCGATACGCGTTTTTAATTGGTCATCTATTCTGCTTATTCCAGAATCTTTGAGAAAAACATCATAATCTACTGTCCCTTCAACCTTCCAGGGCGTTATGCTAAAATCATTTGCCATTAAACCACATATAGAACAGAAAAAAGCCTTTTATGCCTTATGTATAAAAAAGAAAAAGAATGGCAAGTTTGTCATTCGTATTCATTTGGTATCTTCTTTATTTCTTGTGATGCGTTATTATCTGTTATTTCCTCTCTTTTATCTCCATTTATATAGCAATAGCATTTATTTGCATCCTCCCCCATTGCATGTTTATGTGAACCATCACAAAATGGCTTATGCTTTGAAAGCCCGCATGCACATGCATGTATCTGGTAATCAAGCACCTTCTGGTCTGTCGTTAAATTCTTAAATCCAGGAAGATCTCCTAATTTTATCGCGTATGGATGATCTCTTTTATGTCCAATAACTCTCATTATTTTCACCTAAATAGAATATGCAAGAAAGATTTATGAAGATTGCTTTAATAATGCGCCAAATTCCTTTTTTATTTTTGCTATTTTAGGCCCAATAACAATGCCGCAGTATGGAGTTTTAGCATTATTTTTATAATAATTTACATGGTAATCTTCTGCAGGATAAAAAACATCAAGCTTTTTTATTTCTGTTACTATCTTTCTATCATATGTACTTTGTAATTTTAGGATATATCTATCTATACTCTCTTTTTGCAAATTAGTAGTATATAATATTATTGAGCGATACTGCGTTCCAATATCCGCTCCCTGTCTATTTAATGTTGTGGGATCATGCATTTCAAAAAATATTTGCAATAATATATTAAGGTCTAAACTATTGCTATACTCTATTTTTATGACTTCTGCATGGCCTGTGTCCCCGCTGCATACGCTATCGTATGTGGGGTTTTTTGTAATACCTCCAGCATAACCTGGCATTACACTTATAACTCCATTTATCATCTGGAATATAGCTTCTATGCACCAAAAGCATCCGCCTCCAAACACTATAGAATTTTCATTTTTTGTCATACTAACAACTTCAAATCAATTTATTTAAATGCACATGACTAATAGAACTACAATAAATAATTGAAATATACAATTATTTTTTAGGTATAAATTTCATTGATATAGAATTTATACAATATCGTGTATCTTTTTTTGTAAAGCCTTCCCCGTAAAAAACATGCCCTAAATGCGCTCCACACCTCGCGCATATAACTTCTGTGCGTTCTCCATCAGAATCTTTTACCTTTTTTATTGCTCCTTCTATTTCCTGGTCAAAACTTGGCCATCCACATTGCGCATCAAATTTATCACTTGATTTATATAACGGAGCATTACAATGTTTGCAGATATAAATGCCCTCTCGTGTCTCCTTTTCATATTCTCCACTAAATGGCATTTCAGTTCCCTTATGAATTATTATGCGCTCTTCATCTTTAGTTAATTTATTGAGTTTTATCTTTTCTTCCATGATATCTATAGATATTATGCGGATGCATCTATTTATCAATATCTTAATAACTAAAAAATAAAAAAATACATAAGATATATAAGCTTTTATTAATATATTATGAGAGAAGCATGCTGGGCAGCTGCAAGTGTTGTCTATTTTTGATTAATGCATGTTTAATTTTATATTAAAGGTGTTTATGTATGGGAAAGTTCCCGGTTTTTGATGCTGAGATAAGCAAAGTAAAGGTATGTAGAAGATGCAAAGGTCGCAATAGCATAAATAATGAAAAATGCAGGCGCTGTGGATATAAGTTTCTAAGATCAAAGAATAAAGTGGTCAAGAGGAAGAAGTGATATTTAAGAGTGGTTAAATGGCAGATCTTACACCTATAGAAGAGTCGATTCTTTCAGCTATGAAGGAATTGGGAGCAAATAAGGATACGTCAATAAAGACGGCTGATGATATAATGAGGAAGTGCAATAAGCCAAAGGGCTTGGTCACAAATACCTTAGTTACGCTTGCACAAAAAGGCATAATAAAACGCGTAGCACGTGAAAAAGCTGCAGGATATTTTATAATAAATACAAAGTGATATTATGGAAGAGCCGCAAGAATACATAGATTTTATGGTAAAATACAAAGACTGGCTTGCTATAAAACGTCTTGGCATATATGAAGGTACAAAGCCTGAGGAGATTGTCAATCATCTTGCAGTAATAAGAAATGCAATCGATAAGCGCTCATATAACATAATGGGAATAAAAAGGCAGGA
>JAMCZM010000026.1:382-2864 GCA_023485645.1 Candidatus Martarchaeota archaeon | reverse complement strand
AAAATTACAATCAAATATCTCATTATAACTAACATCCTTCTCATATTCAAGCCATAGCACTATGCCCAAACTATTAGAAACCTTTATAATTTCATCCATATTTTTTCTAAATAACTCAGAATTTAATTTAATACCTATTTGACTTAATCTTATTGATATTGAACTATCCATATTAAGACGTGATATCTGCTTTGCAAGATTTATATACACATTAAGGTTATAGCGCGCTTTAATTACATCATTAGGATTCTCATTTAAAAATGTTATTGATGTATGAGTACCTTCCTCACTTAAAGACTTAGCTAACTTAAATGCTGAATTAATCGTTGCTCCTGAAATATGCTTTTTTATTAGCCTAAATATCAGGTTTTTAATGAAACTATCCTCTTCCGGCAAATAAACACTACATTATCTTTTAATCTAAATTTATAAGGCTTGTTATACTACCGTAATTTATTTTTTAATAGCTATCTATAGCAACATTAATATATTATAATGACTGCGAATATATCTAAATAGTGTTTATTATGGCAACAATTCAAAAAAAAATACAAAAAGATATTAATAAAATAATAGGGACGGTGATGGCAGTTTCAGCACTTAGTATGGGCGGCTGTTCTTTTAATAACAACTATTCTTATACTCCAGGTTGCGACTCGCATGATAATGTTAATCCATATTTTGACAACCCTAATATTAGATATATAAGAAATGTTGATGAAATTTTTAGAAATTATAATTCAACTGCAATCGGAGTTAAATTAACTCCTGCAGAAGAAGGGATACCGGCATTTGAAGGTTTGAACATATCATTAAATAATGGTAAACAGTATGCATGGGGCGTATATGCTGTTGGAAATTCATTTGCAATAACATTAGTAAAAAGTGATTTTGGACTTGTACATTATGAATATAACATTTTATCTGTACCTAAAATATTACCAAACGATATATTGGATTTATCAGCATATATAACAAATGGTTTTTTGGATCTTTCTGTAAAAGATGAAAACTCAAGCGTCAGTAATAATATTCTTATTAGAAGTACAGCCACAAAAATTATTTCTAACAACGAAATTAGCGGATTTACTGGAATTAGCTTCATATTAAATACGTCAAATCCAAAATATTTATACCCAACAAATCCGGTGAATTTTGTCATTTTAAGCGATGTAAAGTCTATAGGAATTTATAGTTCAAATGATAAAATTTCTTTGGATGGATCTCAAAAAGCTCTGCTAAGATTAGAAAATATGGATAACCATTCTGTCGAAAATCTTCTTTTACTAAATAAAGAACAGGATGTAGAATGTAAAGATTTGAAATTAACTTTTTCAAAACATAAATTTATGATAAATCCAAGAAAATAAAAATTACAATCAAAAATCTCAATAAATAACTGGAGGATTGAAAATTACATATTTAGAAAAGGTATTTATATTTAGACGCGGCAGTTTTGAGCATGTGATATAATGCAAAATAATGGCTCAAAATTTATAACAGCTGCAAACAACATAATTGGAAAAGAACGTAGTGAAGCATTAGTCGAATTTATAAGAGTCAAATTACCTTATACTGATTTTTTTAAGCCAAAACATCCGTCTTCCCTTATTAATTGTAAAATGTTTAATGGAAGTACATGGGATAATGCATTAGACAGGGCAATGCGATTTTTCAAAGATGGTTCCCACACAATACATTACCCAACTATAAACATTCTTAATCGCCACGATAAAGAAAGAATAGATAGGTATTATCCGTTTATAAGAAATGAAATAGAGGAACAGATTGTAGGAGCAACTAATTCTAAAGTTATAACATATTATCAATTAGTTGGTGCAATAAGTGCTGCCAACGACATCGCAAGCTATCTTTTATTGAGAGATGTTATGAGTAATCCGTGTGAATTTGCAGATTTTGCACTTAATCATTGGAAAATATACGAAAATGGTTTTTGCACTATAGGACAATTAAAACCAATAGGCGAAGAAAATAAAAAATCCTATTTTTATGTTTATTTCTCTAATAGAAATCCACAGTAATAATATATCTTAGTAATAGGTGTTTAATATGGTTGAAAAAACTTCTAATGACTTTTTAAATGGAACTAGAAATTTACCATCATATGTGTATGTTGTATATCCAAAAGTTCCTGGTTTTGAAGGAGTACTAGTAAGAGGAGTACATGAAAGTTATAACTGCGGACATAACTTTTGTAATGATTTGCCTGGAAATAGTTGCTGTGGAATTAGAATAAAAATGTCATCTGACCAATTTAATGAAATAAAAAAGATATTTCCAAAAAGATTTTTAGAAAATAATGTATTTGGCAGATTAACTATTTCTATTAGATATAGTACACAAGTAGGTTATACTGAATTTGAAATTAGTGGATATAGTAGTACAAAAAATTATGAAATAGTAAAACACCTTTCAAAATTAGGATTGCAGATAAAAAGTGAAGTATAACCTACTTGTGTAC
>JAMCZM010000026.1:0-372 GCA_023485645.1 Candidatus Martarchaeota archaeon | reverse complement strand
AATTATAATTCGCTGATGCAGTCAAAAAAGTAAATACTGACAACAGAAATAAATTACAATTATCATTTTCTAAATTCTTATCAACGAGAAATAGAATAATAACAAATTTAGTAGACTCGCTTTTAGATAAAGATACAATGCAAGTAGTTTCAATAAGTTTAGGATTTGATTTAAATCCATATATTATTAAAACAAAGAATAAACGCACAACATGGTTTGCTATAGAGTCATCGGAAATTTTAGGTTACTTGGAAAATTTAATGTTGGAAGAAAAACCAAAATTTAACTTAGTAGGTGTTAATTCTAATATAAATGATGAAAAACTTATTACAAAATTAATTGATAGTGGATTTAATCCTAATAAAAAAACAT
>JAMCZM010000009.1 GCA_023485645.1 Candidatus Martarchaeota archaeon | reverse complement strand
ATTAATTATCTCATGGTTATCTGATAGAGAATGGCATGTTATTTCAAAATTACAAATAGATAGAAATGAAAGCGGTGCACATTATATGTATAATTCTAAATTAGAAAAACAGATTGATGTTGAGGCAGGAGACACAATAAAATTAACTATTAGTATTTTTTGTACTTTAATAGAGCGATGGAAAATCTGATGTCTCAGATGAATGGCAAAACAAATGATACTGGAATATTCAATTATATGGTGGGAAAATGAAAACTATGATAATACCAGGAAACGGGAATACGGATATTTCTGAGAATTGGTATCTATATCTTAAGAGTGAACTTGAGAAGCTTGGTATTCCGGTTGTTGCTAAAACCATGCCCGATGCCGACATAGCAAGAAAACAATATTGGTTGCCATTCATAGAGCAACAAATTGGTGAAGGTGACGATGTTATACTAGTAGGACATTCGTCTGGTGCATTGGCTATAATGCGTTATCTAGAAACACATAAGGTACTGGGTGTAGTTTTAGTTGGGGCGTGCTATACTGATTTAGGCGAAGCAAAAGAAAAACAAAGCGGGTATTATGATGGTGACTGGCAATGGGATGCTATCAAAGGAAATTCAAACTGGATTGTGTTATTCGCTTCAAAGGATGATCCTTATATACCAGTAAAAGAACCTCGCCATATAAACGAAAAGCTAGGTACGGAATATCATGAATATGTAAATAAAGGGCATTTCAATGAAGCGGCTGCTCCAGAAATACTAGAAGCACTAAAAAAGCATTTGTAATTTTGGATTCGAATTTTCGTGAATTCGAACGCTAGTGGTTTAAATAGCTTTGAGGCGTTATTATTTGGGTTCAGATGAACCGCTTTAGGACTTAGAAAATTTCGCTAAATTCAGGTAAATTTATGGCTAACAAAACCGACGACAAGACTGGAGGACTTAAGATCCTGCGGTCTAGCACCTTCGTGAGTTCGAATCTCACCCCCTGCACTTTTATGACTAGATTTAAATACTTATTTTGTCTGTTTCGGTTGATTATATGAATAAAAAAGATGTAATAAACAAGACTGCTAATTTTGTCAAAAAAAAATTAGATAACGAGAGATCCGGACATGATTGGTGGCATGTATATCTTGTATGGCAATTAGCTAAAAAAATAGGCAAGAAAGAAAAAGCTGACATGTTCGTTGTGGAGCTTTCAGCACTTCTGCATGATATTGCTGATTGGAAATTTAACAATAACGATGAAAGTATTGGGGCTAAAGTCGCAACTAGATGGTTAACCAAATTACACGTAGAAAAACATATTATAGACCAAGTAAGTTATATTGTAGGGAACGTGTCATTTAAGGGAGCTGGAGTAGATCACACTATGAAAACACTAGAAGGAAAGGTTGTGTGGGATTCTGACAAAATGGATATAGGTGCTATAGGTATAGCTAGGACATTTACATATGGAGGCTATAGGGGAAGACCAATATATGACCCTAAAATAAAACCAAAATTCCATAAAAATTTTGAAGAATATAAAAAGAGCAGTGGGCCGTCGATAAATCATTTTTATGAAAAAATTCTATTGCTAAAAGATATGATGCAAACTGAAACTGGAAGAAAAATGGCAATACGCCGTGATAAGTTTCTCCGAAATTTCTTAAAGGAATTTTTTGATGAATGGAACGGGATCAGATAGATATATATACTGCTAAAACGCTCTTATTGTGTTAAAACTTCCTGCTCCTCTTCTGCTTCCATAGAATGTATACGTTTAAATGCCTTTTCGCGTTTGCTGTTCTGATATCCAATAATTGGTGTATAATTTACCATTCTTTTTAATGGAATATTAACCTTAAGCGTTAGCCTATGATAAAATTCTTCTACGAGCACTGCAGTCTTTTTAATAGATATCGACAGTTCTTCCAACGCATCTAACATCTTGCCATTATCATCAGACTTTTTACTTATTGCCGCTTTTAAAAGAGCGCCAGAAGCTTCGCGAACCACAATTGTACCAGTTATTGCATTTATTATAGAATTTAATACCTCTGATTTAAACGTATTCTCATTATCATAAGAACTGCGCCTGAGTAGAACATTGCCCGTTTTAGTATACGAACCTATTGTACGTATATTCTCCTTTTTTGTTTTTATATAATTTTTTGTGTGTTTAACATGCATTCCAGACCTGTGGTGATGTATGAATACATGTAAATTGTGTATTGTTGGTATTATTGCACCAGTATAATCACCAGCCCCATTTTCAGCATACTCTTCTAGATTATGTCTTAATTTATTAAGCTCATAGCATATTGTTTCATTCATTTTTGCAAAATCGGCATCTGTAAATAGTATTACTGGTTCTATATTCTCATATCCTTTTGAAAAAACAGGCTTATTTGAATCTGCTATTACTTTTGAGACATCATTAACATATTTAATAATTAACTCCTCAGATTTCTTTGATATATAGCTTCCCTGAGAACCGAGACCCCACACTGTTGAATTATCATGTTTTGGTATTGACTTAAAATTAAAATCCATTATAAAACCTTTTAATAAATAGGATAATGAGATTAAACTAATATAAATACTTTTTGATTGACATTAATTTGTGGTGAAACGGCTAAAAATAGGATTAAAATTTAAATCAAAAAGGAATAAACATATAACGCTTGTATTTTAAACATTAAGTAGCATAAATAGCATTTCATTTTTTATCTCTTTGATGTATTATATCTTCATATATTGATTCTGCGTCAAAATTTATATTGTACTCTTTATGAAAATAATTTAAAACATTTATCACATCACGTTTTAAAAAAGCCCTTGCATTAGGATGTCTTGTTGATACTGCCTGACCCATATCAATTATATAAGGGGTTTTATCTTTTAACAATATATTATATTCGCTTAAATCCGCATGAACAAGCTTGGCATTATATAATTTTTTGATATCTACTATTATTTGATTTAATATTTTATTTGCGCTTTCATAGTCTAACAAAACTTCTTTAAGCTTCTTTGCTATTTGATCTCCTGAACCTATTAACTCCATTGCAAGTATATTATAATCAAACATGTAAGGTTTTGGAACATTTATACCATTATCATAAGCAATCTGTAGATTGCCAAATTCTTTTTTACACCACACACGTATTATGGCAAATTTACCACTGTACCTCCTTTTGAACCTTGGATCTCCTATTATGTAATCTTGCATATTCAAAAATGAGGAACTTCCTATTCTAAAAAATTTTAATATGACATTCTCATTACCAGTAACAATTTCTGACGTGCCTGCACTTGCAATATAAACATCAGATTCCTTCCCTCGTGCTACGATGAAACCCAATTTTGAAATTACACCTTTATTATAAAATTTACTGAGGCGTCGCATCGTATCGACATCAAGAGCTGCCTCATCAATCCGCCTATCCTTTAATAGATGTATATCCCTATCAGGCCTTTTTCTTTTATTCACTTTTCTAGACATTAAAACATATAAGTTACTCCAAAAAGAATATATATGCCTTCATATTACAAATAATTTTATGGAGCACTTAATAAGTGTGCTGGTATTGCTGCTATACCTACATAACCAGCAAGAAGACTACCAAATAGCAATAGTACCCAAAATAGCAAAAGAAATAGTGACCATCCAATCCATACACTTTTCTGCATGCCGGGAAGTCTTTCTATAATCAATGATACAGGATATGCACATATACCCGCAAGTCCATATAAGAAATACATTATAAGAAGCGCTATAGGAGCGCTCGTTAAGCCCAAATTATACCCTACAACACCGTATATTATGACCATTATTCCAACAAGAAGCGCAAAAAATCCGACAAAACTGAACTTGGTCTTAAATTTTATGGACGCAACAAACGCGCCAATCACCAAACCAAAAGATATGAATGGGTCATAAAATAAAATATTGTAGCTACCAGGTAATGGCCAATTAAACTGACCCCAAAGTCCCCCAATTACCATATATAGGGCAATCATAAACAAAGGCACTGCAGCGGAATTTAATTGTAATGAAAATTCCTTTTTCTTTTTTCTATAATCAAGATATATTGTAGATATTAAATAAAGAAGCATAAATCCGGCAAAACTTATCATAAAAAGCGAATAAGCCAAATTGTCTATAAAAACCGCCATAATTATACCATTTTAATATGGAAGATTAGATTTTTATATGCTTTAGTATTATGATGGAAAGTGCCTGATTTAAGTTTTTTAAAATGATATTAAACTTGGTGCTAATATGAAAGAGGATATGAAAGGGTTTTTGGAAGAATTTAATGAGTCTGTTGGCAAATGGCAAAAAAATAGCCCTTCGCAATTAAACAAATTTATGGCACTGCTAAATGAAATAGAAAAGCCAAGCGCGCTAGATACAAAAACAAAAGAACTAATTGCAATATCATTATCAGTCATATCACATTGCAAATGGTGCATATCATTCCACGTAAATGCGGCTTTTAACTCTGGAGCAACAAATGATGAAATCAGAGATGCGGGGTGGGTTGCAGTTTTAATGGGTGGAGGACCAGCATTGGCTTATAATCAATTGGTGGAGGATGCAATAGAAGACTTTGGCAAATAAAATTACATTAACAGCCATTCCATTTAAATATAAGTAGCACTGGATATATGCGCATTCAATACGTTTGAATTTATAAAGTTTTCTTTTCAAATAGTATCTAATATTTAATAGTAGATAGTTGCCACTTTGGTAGGAGCTTGTTCTTCTAGCAATATTATATATTAAGCAAATAACTGATTCGATGAGAAACATATATGAAAGCAAACATTACAAATTATTCGTTATTATACCAATAGCATTGCTGTTAATCAGCCTCTATTTTATACCACATATACAACTTGATTCATCACTTAGAGGGGGAATAACCGTTACGGTACAATCAAACGCATCAATAAACATACAATCCATTACAACTGCAATAAATGCAAAAATCCCCGGAGCGCAGACATCTATAGAGAGTGCTCCTGGAGGCATTGCAATAACAATAGCTGATAATACAAGCCTTTCAAATGCAAATAATTACTTAATATCAGCATATTCTGCGTATAACAATTATAGTAATGCAGTCCTTGGGGTTTCTGAAACTGAAGCGCTTATAAAAAATCAACCGACTAATAATACGCTTCCAAGCATTTTAAGCGCATATCAAAAAAACCAGAGTGTATCACAAACACAATTGAATACAGACATTGGTGGGGAATTTGCAGCATTATCCCCATTTCAAACAAATATAACTGAAAATAAAAGTAGCCCTTCAGATATGATAAATAGCGGTAACATTGCAATTAAGTCAGCAAACAACCAATATGAGAGTTATGTTATTAATACACTTAAATCGATTATACCTTTTAGCACATACTCTTATCAAACAGTCACACCAACATTAGGATCATACTTTTTAGGACAATTACAAGTAATAATAATAGCAGCGTTCATACTAGTTGCAATCGCGGTATTTATAGTATTTAGAACAATAATACCTTCTTTTGCAGTAGTTTTTGGCGCTGCAAATGATATATTAATAGCTCTTGGAGCTATGGGATTATTTGGAATACCTTTAGGAGTAGCCTCTATAGGAGGATTGCTTATGCTTATAGGATATTCGATAGATACAGACGTATTGTCTGCAATAAGAATATTAAAAAGGCAGGAGCACACACCAGAATATCGTGCGTTCGAATCTATGAAAACTGGAATAACCATAACGGCAACAGCATTGCTTGTATTTGGAATACTCTTTGCAGTATCTTATGCAAGCTTCATACAGACATATTTTGAGATTGCCGGAGTTGTACTTGCAGGACTTGTTGGAGATGTAATAACCACATGGCTTGGCAATACCGTAATGGTACTCTGGTACAAAAAAAGGAGGGAGCATAAATGAAAGCATTAGAATATTTCAAAGATAGACGAATTATAGTTTTTGTATTAATACTTTTAGCCCTGCTCGCTTTGGACCTTTATTATGGAGTCCATTTTGGTATTGAATTTAGCGGTGGTACGCAAATCCCAATAACATTAGAACACAGCGTAAACACGACAGTTATGACATCGCTTATATCAAATTTGCAGCAACGAGTATCAACATTTGGTTTAAAGCAGGTAACTGTTGAGGGTATAGGAAATTCTGAGGTATATGTTATAATACCGTCAGTATCTCAATCAGACGTTAATCAGACAGTAAGCATAATAGATAGCCAGGGTAATTTTCTTGGAGTCGTAAATGGCGTAGAAGCACTTAACGGAACTGGAATACTTAAAGGAAGCGTTGGTTCTGTAACACCACAACAGAGCAATAATACAGTTTCATGGGCAGTAACATTTTTTATAACGCAGACAGCCGTGCAAAAATTCTCAAAAGCAGTTTTTGGGCAGTCAAACCAACCGCTATATATGTTCTTAGATAGGCCAACAGATTCTGTAATACTTATAAACCAATCACTACTAGCTAATACAAGCCTTGGTTTGTCATCAACACAAACATTACAGATAATGCAGAATGCACTGAATTTAAAAAATCAAACAATACCAGTTATTTCATTTTCAAATAACAATGCAAGTATGACAAAAATCATAAATTACTTCAAAGTAAATAAAAAATATACAACAGTATTTGCAAGCTATAACATAAACCCCGCTATTGTTTCAGATTTAAAAAGTATGAACGTCACAGTAAAACTTGAGAGCAACACGAATATGACGCCAACGTATACAGAAATAAACAGCAGCACCGTCGTATTAAATAACTGGAACCTTGTAGGTTTATTGTCATCACCAATATTAAATCCTGCAATTACTAACGGAAGTGCAGGGGATAATTATGAGATTACAGGTATATCACCAGCTACAGAATCTCCGTCAGCACAGTTTACATATGCAACAAACGAAGAAAAAACAATTACCAGCATATTAAATGGAGGAGCTCTACCCGTAGCAGTTCTACCTGGAGTACCTACAACAGTGCCGCCAACACTTGGAAAACAAGCATTGTACGTAAGCGCAATTGCCGGGATACTTGCGGTCTTAGGTATATCAATATTTATAACAATAAGATACAAAAAATTATTTTTGATACTACCAATATTACTCACCACATTTGCTGAACTCTTTATTATTGTCTCCATAATAGGACTTGTAGGCACAATAGATCTTGCAGCTGTCGCAGGAATGATAGGAGTTGTAGGAACGGGAGTTGATGCACAGATAATAATAACTGACGAAATATTGACACATGGAAGCGAACAGAATAGCTCACATGGAATACTTAGTAAAGCATTCTACATTGTATGGGCTGATGCAATATTGCTAGTTATTGCAATGCTTCCATTATTCTTTTCAACATCGCTTGTTGATGTTATAGGATTTTCAGAGGCCACCATAATAGGCGCAATGCTTGGAGTACTTGTAACTAGACCGGTATATGGTTTATTAATAAGTAAACATTTTGGTGGTTAGATGGCAATTAGATGCCCGACGTGCAATAGGTCAAGTGATGAGATAAAATTCATAGGGGAATTTTGTGAAGAATGCATCGCAAATAGAATAAAGGACACAATACCAGATAAAGCCAAAATATATGTGTGTAGATTTTGCAACAGAATAAAAAGTGGCGGAACATTTAGAAAACTTGATAAGGATACTTTAGCTGTTGCACTAAAAAAGGATCTTGGTGCAAATGGATTTAGAGTTGATGTAATACATTATCACAACGGCGCAGCATCATTAGAATTTGAATGTGATTATGAGAATTCAAAAGTACATTTTACAAAAATTATTGATATAAAAACAGTAATAGAAAACTGCATAGATTGCACACGTATGAAGTCGGGTTATTATGAAGCGCTTGTGCAGCTACGAGGGGATGGATATCTCGTTGAGAAAATGGCAATAAAATTAACTAAATATGTTGAAGCCAATGGCGCGTTTATATCAAAAACTGAAAAAGAGGGCACTGGAATAGATATGTATATTAGCAATAAGAAGCTTGTTTCTGCATTCTTTATGTTGTATAGACTTAAACCAAAACGCTCGTATACGTTATATGGAATGAAACATGGAAAAGAGCTTTATAGAAATATATACGCCCTTAGATTATAATTTTATTGCTGCTGCTCTGTTATATAGACACATGAAACAGCGTTATTTGAGGGACAGGAGGATTGAGCACTTACGTTTATCAAATAGGTGGCAGTGCCAGTTATTGCCCCTAAATTCCCGCTTATATTCATAGGAGTATATGACGTTACAAAACTCGGTCCTGCACTTGTACTTACATTAAATACTATCTCATGCCCTACAGTATTTTTAAGATTTCCCACATAAATGGCATCAACATCTGGTGGTATTTGTATAACTACAACCTCCTTCGCAGGATAACCCTGTGCACCAACAGATGTAGCAACGGAAGCAAGCTTGCTCGCAACTTGCTGCGACTCTGTTGTAGATAGAGTTGAATTAGCATTAGATATCTGTATAAACGCAAATACAACCACAGGTATTAATATCATTAAACCAAAAGAAAGTGTTATCAACAATTCAAGGCTTGATTGCCCCCTCTTATTCTTATTCAATATATCTACTCCCTATCTACATTGCTAAGTTTTTTTATAGTTATATAACGCTCTTTATCCTTTATTATATTCTTCTTAAGCACATCAAGCGCCTCGTTTAATGTACGCTCCAATATGAAATTAGTTACATGTGAGGATATGACGCGTCCGTTCTGAAGACCTATTCTTATTTGTATATCATAAATTTTCTGCTTTATCTTACGTATATGGATATTCGCGTATTCTACACGATCACCTTTCATATCCTCAATTTTTGATATAAATGATTTTACCTCTTCTAGTATCTCGCCTTCATACTCTTTCATATTGGAATCCAAACCTGAAATGAATATACGATTCTCTTCAATGCGGCGCCTTGCCACCATATTATCAATTATATCAGTAGCACTAATTATTCCTACAGGCATACTTCTATTATTTGTTACTATCAACGATGATATATCCTGCTCTATAAGTTGCCTTACAGCATAGGATAAGCTTTTTTCTGATGACACAACCTTAGGACTCTTCTCAGCTATATCTGCGACAAGCACATCATTCTGGCTATAAGTACGCATTTTCCTTTCTGGAAGCCTTTCATTTATACTTGAATAATTCTTTATTAATTTGAAATACGTTAACATCCCATAAAGTTTTTTGTCCTTAACAACTATAACGCGGTTTATCCTACCATTTTCCATAACAGCCTTTGCCTGTGCCAAAGTTGAATCGCTATCTATTGCAATTATAGGAGAATTCATTATATCCTTCACAAAAATATTATCAAGCATTCTTAAGGATAGCATTATTTTCAGCATTGTTGATCTGTCAAAAACACCAACAATGCGCTTATTTAATATGAATGGTATTGCCTTAGTTCGAGTCTTCATAAACTGCATTAGCACATTGTTCATATCTGTCTTTGAATCTATAGGGCTTATACGCTCTACATAACGCTCTATTGACTGATTCTTTGAAACGCTTAAAGCACCCCTTGCCCTATGTATGCTTCTTGAGTCTACAATACCATAATAGATATTATTTTTATTAACTATAACAGCAGGATATTTTTCTAACATTTGAAGCACCTTTTGTATTGGTGTTTTTATATCTACAGACTCCGTCTTAGTTATTAATTTCATAGGTATCGATACATTCCATCTTTCTATTTGAGGCTCCTCCATAACATGCACCATTATATATTTATAAATCAGAAGCAAGATATAAATATAACCATTATGTTCTGGTGAATTATAGATGAAATATAAGTTTTTACCACATACAGCCGATGTTAAATTTATAGCGTATGGAAAAAATGAATCTGAACTCATTGAGAATGCCGCACTTGCAATGTTTAGCACCATAACACACATAAAAAATATCAAAAGAAATGAAAAAAAATATATAATAAAAAAAAGTTTTAGTGCTAGCAGCATTGATGAATTGATATGGAAAATATTGCAGCATACACTATCTTTTGCTGATTCCAAGAACCTATTCTGTTATAACTTAAATGTTTTAAATTTATCAAAAAAAAATACTTACAAAGCAGTAGTTAAGCTTTTTTTAATTGATAAATCTGAAATTTATGCCAATCGGGATGTTAAAGGAATTTCTAAATACAGTTTTATATTTAAACATAATAAAAAAATACTAAGTATAACTGCTGTTCTTGATGTTTAGCATTATATTTTAAACACAATATTAACAATACATATGATAAAAATGTGATAACAAAAATATGGTAATATTATGGCTCAAAATAAAACCGTAGGAATAATAGGACTTGGAGATATGGGAGGAAATATAGCACGATCGTTACATAACGGAGGCTATTCTCTTTTAATATATGATAGAAACAGCGAAAAATATAACGCATTTAATCATCTTAATAATGTTCAATTTTTCAATAGCATTGAGGATTTATCATCAAAAATAAATGAATTGGAAACTAGAATAATATGGATGATGTTGCCAGCAGGGGGTATAACAAATGGCATAGTAGAATCATTATCAAAAATATTGCGCAAAGAAACAATATTAATAGATGGATCTAATTCCGTTTATGATGAATCGAAAAAAAATAACGCATTAATGAAAACTAAGGGTTTATTTTACCTTGATGTCGGTTGCGCCGGAGGGCCATCTGACCTTAAAAATGGCGTTGCGCTCATGGTTGGAGGCGATAAAATCGCATTTGAAATGGCAAAAGATGTATTCGCCAGCGTATCCAAAAATGGAACATATGGTTATGTTGGGCCAGGCGGTGCCGGACATGCTACAAAGCTTGTACATAATATGATATTTTATAGTATATTCCCAGCATATGCTGAGGGAGTAGCATTGTTAAATTGTCTAAAGAACGAAAATGAAATAGATGTAAATGAAGCACTACGGTTACTTTCAAAAAGTCCACCAATAACAACAGGCATTATGGATGCCGTAGTAGAATTATTCAAAAATAATAAGCTGCCAGAAAACGCATCAGAAATAAAAATATCTGAGATGGTAAAATCTGGATCAAATAAAGCTGAGTCATTAGGAATAAAAATGGGCGTAACAAATGCTATATTAAGCGCATATAATAGCATGCCAGATATGGCTAAACGTATATATGCTGGAGCAAAAAAAATTATAACAGGACATTAATTATTTTTCCCTTCTGATTTTTTTATAATCCAGTCCAAATAACTCGCATAATTTTTTATTAAGATTATGCAATCTTAATTTTGTTTTGGTATTATATTTTAATGTATAAGTGCCAGATTGGTTTGGACCTAATAGATTACCTGGAAAATTAATTTTTTTTGAATTTGACATTTATAAACCTTTTAAGCTGTATTTTATTACTTTACGCTAATATTATTATATGTTATTTGGAAAAAAAGATGCTCCAGAGACCTTAAAAATTTATGACCTGGATAATTTATTGGATAGATTTTTGGCAGAACGGCTAAAAGAGCTTGATAGTAACAGCACAAAAATCAAAAGAGACGCCACTGAATATATTAATAAATTCAAAGAGCATTGCGACTATTTTGAAACGGAGGATTTTGAACCTAATACTGATAACTTGTATATGCCAAATATAAAAGCAATAAAGTCACAAAAATTTGCATATTCAAGAGCACTAAAAAACATATTAGACATGCAAATAAGCGAGAGTGGACAGAATTTATATGAGAAGCACCTTAATACTTTAGAATCTATAAGCATATTGAAAACTAAAATTCTTGAATTAAACGCATCATACAAGCAAATGTTATTTTCATATGCAGCGTATACTAAGGGATTCAAAAAAAATTTAATTGGAATTGACAATTGCATACGCATGCTAAATACAGAGTTATCTAAAAACAAATATCACTATGATAAATATAACGCAATAAAATCCTTAATAGTAAAAATACATGGATTAGAAGATAATTATAATGAGATTAATATGATTATCAATTCAAATAATAACGGCAACGCAATTCTTTTAAACAAAAATAGCTCATTGGAAAATGAACTTATTGAAAAAATAAATTCTGACACTATAAATACCAATAAGTTGAAAATTGCAAGTGTAGAGATGAAAAAAACATTTCTTTCAAATTTCCAGTACATAGAAAAGCTTTCTAGAAAATTTGATTATATTTACCATAATAAACCCGGACTTAATTATTATATTTCAGATCCAATAAAAAATGTAGATAATGACAGTTATAATGATTTTATTAGGCTTATTTTATTACTAAAGGAGGCAATACTTTCTAAAAAGATCGAAGTACGTAATGTAGATGATATAATTATGCAAATAGACGCATTGATAAAACTTGATATCTTAAAAACAATTAATGAAATAAATACCATTTCTTTAAACGAATCTACCTTATTAAACAAATTAAACTCTAATATAATGGAGCTCGACATGATAAAAAGTATGGAAAGAAAAATAGAGCTCGAAAAGGATAATAGGATAAAATTACAACAGTCATTTGATGAAATAAATAAGAGGATGGCAGAAACAGCGTTTGCAATTGAAAACGCATTTTTGGAAATATATAAGAAAAATATTAAAATAATTATACATTAATGACGCTCTCACCTCAACACCTTATTTAGTTACAAGCGATTTATGGGTAAGTAGTCATACGATTAAGTTGTTATGTATAATAAAGCCAGGAGAGGGAATTGAACCCCCCTTCTCCGCTCTGCAGGCGGGCGCATAGCCAATCTGCCATCCTGGCATAAAATACATATTAATTGAAGCGTTTGTTATATATTTTTAATCATTAATTATGAATAAATTACAAACAAATGACCACTACTTCCATTTTTATGATTATTTACCTTATATATTTTGTGCGTTTTTGAATGGTATATTAATAAATACTTGATGTTTCCTATAATATTACTTAACTTGTTTAATAGAATATATATAGTGTATATTATGGCAAACGTAGACAAATTTGATGTTATTGTAGCAGGATCTGGGATGTCTGGAGCATTGGCTGCCAGCATAATAGCAAAAAGCGGACTTAGTGTCGCTCTTCTTGATAGAAATAAGCCTGATGAGGTAGGAAAGAAAACCAATTGGGGATGGGTGTGTGGAGATGCAGTGGCAAAAAGCCATTTGGATTTTATAAAAAAGCATGTTAGTGGGATAGATTTTGATTACCCAGAACTTGATAAGAAAGTTGATGGTGTTTATGCAATATCTCCAGATATGAAATCAAAATTCATGTTTGAAGGAGAAGGATATGTTTTAAATAGGCCAATTTTTGAAAAAAAATTACTAGATAGAGCTATAAAAAATGGAGCACATCATATGATGGAGTTTGAAGTGGAGGGACCCATAATAGAAAATAATTTTGTTGTTGGCATTTATGGAAAAGATAAGAGTTCATCACATAGAGAAATACGTGCTAAAATAGTAATTGATGCATTAGGCATTGCAACCACAATAAGAAGAAAACTTCCTGATAATAATTTTGTAGACAGACATATACATATAGACGACATAGAATCTACAGGTAGATACATATATTCATTTGAGCCCGTAAAAGACGATGATATGTTCTACGATCCAAATAACGCGCTTATTCATCTAAACCAGGAACTTGCACCCGGGGGTTATGGTTGGGTATTCCCAAAAAATGGGAATAGAATAAATATAGGGCTTGGCGTTCAAAAAAGAAGCCTTGATATTAGAAATCAGAAGCTTAATAAAAAAGACACATTGCACACATTAATGGACGCATATGTTAAATGGAATCCTGTCATAAAAAATCCTATACTTGATACCCAATTCAATAATGGAAAAGGATACTGGTCTGTTGCTGTCAGAAGGCAGATGGAAAGCCTCGTATTCAACGGTTATATGGGTGCAGGAGATAGCATGGCAATGCCAAACCCAATTAGTGCTGGAGGAATTGGTCCTGCGCTTGTTGCAGGAATACTCTCTGGTGAAAATGCCGTTAGCGCTATATCAAAAAACGATGTGAGTATAAAAGGATTATGGGATTATAATTTAGCATTTAATAACGTATATGGAAAGAAAACAGCTGGTCTTGAAGTGTTTAGAGTTTATTTACAATCACTAAACAATGAAGTAATCAATTATGGTATGAAAAACTTCTTTAGTGGTAAAGAAGCAGAACAGTTAAGTTATGGACAGATACCTGAATTGAGCCTTGCTTCTAAATTTAAGATGGCCCTCAAAGGAGCGGCAAACATAAACGCATTCTCAGATTTGATATACGTAGTAAAGAAGATGAAAACATTAAATGAGATATATAACAATTACCCAAAAACCCCAGATACATTTGACCATTGGAAAGAAACTGTTATAAAGGAGGTTGAGGAAGCAAAGCATCGCTTCCAGCCAAATCCAGTATAGAAGATGATATTATGGAATATACAAAATTTGAAAAGGCAAGAATTATTGGAGCGCGCGCATTACAATTGGCATACGGTGCGCCACCACTCGTAAAAGTTCCAGAAAATACGATAAACCCAATAGATATAGCTGAGATAGAGTTTGATAAACAAATAATACCAATAACAATACTTAAGAATGAATAATTTATTTTTTCCTTAAGCTTTTTATTGTGCCCAATTTATCTCCGCCGAGCGTGTATATACTACCATTTTGATAGTTAAATATACCACTTCTTATTATTGGGGAGATTGGTAGTTTATCATCTAATATGTTTGAACCTACTATAAAAGGATTAAATGATGGAACAGCAATTAACTCTATATTTTTGTTAAACTTTTTGTACTTTAGGTGTGCATTTTTTACTGATAGCTTTGCACGCATCCATACCTTATCATTATATACAACATAACCATTCTCTTTTATTGATATTGCCATATGACTATGCCCTATAAATATTGAATCTGAACGCATCGACTCCTCACTTGGCCACCTATTGCCATGCAAAAATGCATTTTTTCCGAATATATATTCCATTTTCAGCTTGGCATTTAATATTTCACTCATATGCGAATCATGATTGCCGCTTAACAGTACAACGTCGTATATACTAAGTTCATTGAAAAATTTTTTTATTTGAAAGCGCTCATATCTTTCAGGATATAATATGCTGTCTTTTATATCACCAAGTATAATTATTTT
>JAMCZM010000033.1:13345-15359 GCA_023485645.1 Candidatus Martarchaeota archaeon | reverse complement strand
CCCACCAACAATCTCTTCAACTTTTGCAAAACGTTCAGCCTCTTCGCTAAATATACCTTCTTGTAACCACACCATTTTTATGCCCTTTTTATTCGCCTGTAACGTTATATCTAATGCCTCGTTTGATGGCCTAAAAACTAAAACCAAATCAGCCGGGATATCAACACTTTCAATTGATTTGTATGAGTGCTGCCCAAAAATGCTAGTCGTATTTGGATTTACGGCTATTATTTTATAATTATTATCCATTAAATATTTTGGAACATCATGAGAAGGTTTCCCTTCTGTACGTGAACAACCCACAACAATTAAAACTTTGGCAGTTTTAAGCATTATCCTAACATTTATTCTAGCCTCTAAAATATCCATGTTAAAACCAATCGATATAATATTTTACTCATATTTTTTATATATTTATTTAACCAAGTAAGCTATTTATATGTAAAATACTATTATAGCATAAGAATAGATACATTATTGGTGTGATATTGGAATTAGAAAGGCGCATTATTATTGATACAAGCTCAATACTCTTTGGTTTTGCATCTAAAAAAGATATATTTCAAATTGTAGAGGATAAATTTTATGGTAGTAAAATTGCGATATCAGTCGGAGTTATATCTGAATTAACTGGAATTTCGCATAAAAGGGGCAAAAATGGTGCAATAGCCAGATTTGCGCTTTTAGTGTTAAAGTCTAAAAAGCTTAAGGTTTATAATATAAATACAAATGTTGACAATTGGATACTTAGAAGTTCCAAAAAAAGTGATATTGTAGTTACAAATGATACGGAATTATCTATGCGACTGCGCGTTAAGGGTATATCCGTATTAAAATTGACTAGGAGTGGAACACTTAGATTGTTTTTAAATCCAATTTGATGCATATATGGTGAAATTTTATGTATAATATATACACTATAAAAGATACCTTTGCGCTGCCTCCAACGGAATTTGATAGAGATATTGAATCTGTTGCAAAAGAGGTTTTACAAAGAAAATATGAAGGCAAGATAGATAAGGATATGGGGCTTATAGTAGCCATATTTAACGTTAGCAACATAAGCGATGGGCTAATACTTCCGGGAGATCCTACAACACACCATGAGGCGCGATTTGAGGTTCTAACATTTATGCCAAAAGTTGAAGAGATTGTTGGTGGGGAGGTAACAGAACTTGTTGATTTTGGAGCGTTTGTACGTATAGGACCAATGGATGGTCTTGTACATGTATCACAAATAGCAAATGAATTTTTATCATTTGATAGAAAAACACAATCATTTGTGTCCAAACAAAAAAAGATATCACTAAAAAAAGGAGATATAGTATACGCTAAGATATCAACAGTTAGCATGAAGAATTCCGTAAAGGATTCTAAAATAGCACTTACAATGAAACCTGATGGATTAGGTAAACCAGGCTGGATAAAATCACCATCAAGACCAATGCAAAATAGACAAGGTAAACCATCTGGTGGCTCTGGAAAGTCCCAGAGAGGCGCAAAATAATTATATGTGATTTATATGACAGAAGAGAAAGCGTGTAGGAACTGTGGTATGATACTTAGCCATGGTAGTGTATGTCCTATCTGCGGTTCGAAGGACCTTACAAATAAATGGAATAGTTATGTAGTTATACTCAATTTTGAAAAATCTGCAATAGCCCAAAAATTGAACATAAATATAAACAGCACATTCGCAATAGACGTGAAATAGAATATTGCAGTAAATTCTTAGCAATGCTAGAAAAAATCCATGCGCTATTTGCAAATTATTTAATATCGCATAGTAATATATTATTTTTTAGATATTCTATATTATGTCATTTAGTATTGCAAATGGGTTAATTGGAGAGATTATCATAATACTTGCGATTGCGCTCGTCTTATTTATAGTAATAAAATTGGGCAAATCCATATTAAAACTAGTATTTGGAATAATTATAAATAGTATACTTGGAGTCATCGCGTTCTTTGTATTAAATTATGCTTTGGTCTTGATGGTGATTTTATCCAG
>JAMCZM010000033.1:4374-13335 GCA_023485645.1 Candidatus Martarchaeota archaeon | reverse complement strand
CATTATAAAATACGGTTAAAATTCTACATTTTCATTAATTGATTGCTAGGCGTATATCTGATGAATCCACAGTCTTACGCTTTGCATGTTTTGAGAGCCGTACAGATTTTTGCGCAATTTCAAATGAACGTTTCTCAAGATGCTTGCGAAACTCTTTTACCGCATCATCGCTCACGCGCATAGCACCAGCATCCTTTAACATGCGCCTAATAGTATTCTCTGATATATACATTATAACACCAATAGTAGTATATTCAAAGAAAGCAATAAATACTTTGTATATCGCTTTTATTCAAATTGCTTAAATATTCTTGCAGTTATTTCCTTTCCCAAAATTATAGCCGCCTTATCTCTATTATTTCTAAGCATATTAACATTTGTTATGCCATTATTAAAAAGCATTCTCGCCCTGACCCTTCCTATCTGCTCAAGCCTCACTAAATCAAGCAGCTCCTCTTTTATCCCATATCTTAACCTTACGTTAAGATTCGACAGATCATGCACGGTTATGTGCAACTGCCGTGCTATTTCTATTGCTGAATGTAAAATCCATTCGGCATTATTTAACTTTGTATATAAAGCCCCTGGCGTTGTAGCATACTTTATTACAATTTTGCTCTCATGCTGCTCTTCTAACCAGTCATTTAGCATTAATGCAGTACTAAATGCGCGCTCTGGATCGTATATACCATAATCCATCTGCATACCATCTTCAAATACATTACGCCGCATTTTATTTACATATAACATGTATAAATCAGTAGAATCATCTGTTGCCTTAACATATGGACGCATTTCTATTGTGTTTGTTATCATAAATAAATTGCCTAGTATATCGCGCTTTTGCTTTAGTGCATCTATTATCCATTTAGCGGATAATGGATCTATATACAACTGGCTTATTCTACTTCCAAGTTTTGTAGCTTTTAAATACCCGTCTTTATTTTCTATAAAATCCCATCCTATCTGCTCTTCTATTATGTTATGTATTATCTCATGAATCGCGCGTAGATCCTTATATTGATGCCCATAAAAGGTCTTTGAGATAAATCTGTTTATTGATTCTTCACTATTTAAAAAATTTTCAGCAATAAATGAAAGTATATGCGTTCGCAGTACAGGAGCTACACCAATACTTGAATCTATTGGCTCTAATGCACTATTCATATATTCATTCTCAAGTCTCAAAAGCATCTCTTCTGAGGAAGCAATAATAAGCGCTCTGCCCTCCGTATCAAATTTTGGCCTGCCAGCCCTTCCAAATAATTGCGTTACCTCATTTATGCCAAGCAGCGAACTACCATTTCCATCATATCTATGTATATCTTTTATAAGAACGGTATTTGCTGGTATATTTATCCCCATAGAGAGTGTGGTAGTTGCGCATAGAGCCTTTACTATATTTTTATGGAATGCCTCTTCCACCATTGTACGCTGCGCATTTAACATTCCGGCATGATGGAAGGCAATACCGCTTTTAATTGATGTTGAAAGTTTTTTACATTGTTCAGTAGGTACATCAAGCACATTTAGTATACTATCACTTAGCTCAGATAACTGCCTGCGTTCATTCTCCGAAATTAACTTTTCGGTTATCTTTGATAGTCGCAGAGCGCCCGCCTCTGCGTTTCTTCTTGTAGAATAAAATATTAACAGCTGTTTGGAGCGTGATAGAGTATCTTCAAGAACGCCAACTTCGGGCTGAATACTTTTGCTATTTAAGCACTCTATTTCTCCAATATCCTCTATTTTATCCTTATTATGCACCATATTTTTATTATTCTCATTATGGTAGTATATGTTGTTTTTATAAATAATTCCACGCCTTAAACGCACCGGTCTATAATTGCTCTCCACAAGTTCCGCTTTTAACCAATTTGCGATCTCACGTGCATTGCCTATAGTAGCACTAAGCGCAAGTATCTGCGCATTTGTTGTCTCTTTAATTTTTGTTATAAGCAATTCGAGCGTCGGGCCGCGTGATAGCTCGCCGACCATATGAACCTCGTCAAATATTACACAACCAATATCACTAATCCAATCTGCGCCATGCCTTATTATGCTATCAAATTTCTCAGTAGAGGTAAAAATTAAATCATAACTAGATAGCCACTGATCATTGGCGTCAAGATCTCCTATTGAGATGGATGATTTTATATATGGATATGCCGTTTTAAATTCATTGTATTTTTCACTTGCAAGCGCGCGCAGCGGTGCTATATATATTGCTTTTTTAGATGTTCTAATTATCGAATTTATTGCTGCAATCTCAGCTATTAACGTTTTTCCGCTAGCAGTTGGAGATGCAACAACTATATTGCTGCCACTAAGCAATCCATGCTCAATTGCTAATGATTGTGGGGGTGTCAGCGTTAATATCCCACGGGATGCAATAGCCTCCAATATTTCGTTTGGTATTTTTCCTTTAAGATCAGATGTATTCATATTATATAATATTACACAATCAAATTAATATAGATTGCAACGCTATGGTAACATTTCTAAGGCGCATGCATTCGCATACGCCTTGGGTGGATGAGAATAGGGTTGTTACAGAATAAGCACAAATATTACATTCATAATACATATCCAAAATGCAATGTAGGTAATTAGATAATTAGTTATTTAAATGCTACTGCAATAGCTATTTACAATATTACACACAATACGAGTAAAAAACTAGTGTAATTACTTTGGAGGCTTGTATGTGCTCATATATTTTTTGACAAGATCAACTGCATGATCTACTGCGCGCTTTACATCCTCAACAGTCTTTGCACCAGTGCATATAATCTTTCCGCTATTAAATAATAGCAATGCGGCCTTTGGATCATGCACCTTAAATATAGCACCAGGAAACTGCTCTGGCTCATAGTCTACATCCCTTGATAATTTTGCAAGCCCATATAAGTCAAGACTTAAATTAAGCTCCGCACTCGCAACTATATTAACAACCTGATACGTCGGCTTAAGTTTCACATTTTTATACTTAGAGCGCGATTGTCCGGAACTCTTTTTTTGATCTGCCATTTAGTACACCATAATAAGCATATATATTTAGCTTAATATCTAAGAAAGTATATAAATATATTGCGTATATAATTAATCTTGTTTTAATAGTATAGTGATATTTATGCCAGAGAGATCAAAAGGATTATTTTCGGGAATGACACGGCATTTGGCAAGACACCATAAACCTTCAAAACTAAGAATACGTGATTTGATAAAGAGCTTTGAGGTAGGTGAAAAAGTAGCAGTCGTACCTAAAGGCAGCTTTAGAGACATACCACATCCAAGGTATAGAGGCAAAATAGGCATTGTCAAAGAAAGAAGAGGTAATGCATATGTTATTGAGGTAAATTCCATGTCAGCAAAACGCTTAATTATAGTAAACAATAGGCATTTAGAGCACACCGTACACAGTACTGCAAAAAATAACAAATAATAATTATGGCAAGATCTGCCATTTCTACTTTTATACGGTAATTAGATGAGAGTTGAGAAGCTTTTTGACGGCGTTTACAGAATCGATAGAAAAATTGCAACAATAAATAGCGACCCAACTATAAAGGTTTATAATGAAGAACTCATAAAAAATGAGAATATTGAATATAGATCGTGGAATCCTTATAGAAGCAAACTTGCCGCTGCAATATTAAATGGGCTAAAAACATTTAGCATTAATGAAAAATCAAATGTTTTATATCTTGGCGCGGCAACCGGAACAACTGCAAGCCATGTTAGCGATATAGCGCATAATGGGAATGTATTCTGTGTCGAACTCTCTGAAAGAAATATGCGTGAATTAATGCATTTATGTGAACATAGAAAAAATATGTTCCCTATATTATGCGATGCAAACAACATAGATTTTTACATAGACGACGTAGGCATGTGCGATGTAATATACCAGGATATATCTGCGAAAGAACAGGCAGTTATAATTAATAAAAATAGCAAAATGCTAAAAAAGAATGGTTACGCTTATTTTATAATAAAATCTCAGAGTATAGACATATCAAAAAGCCCTAAAGAGATATTTGAACATGAGCTTTCATTACTCTCTGATGAATTTGAAGTACTAGAAAAAATTGATCTTGAACCTTATGATAGTATGCATCTTTTTGTTGTCTTGCGTAAGAAAGCTTAAATATACTTATTTAAATTAATATCTGATGAACATAAATGAGTATCTCGACGGCTTGAAGAGCTTCGAAATATCTAATAAAAAAGTACTGTGCAAATATTGCGGAAATAAAACCAGAACACGTGGTAGGATTTGCGTATGCAGCAATTGTGAATTGATTAATGCACCTATGCAAAAAAATGCATTAGATAGCGAACTTTCACAGTGGTTAGAGCAATACAATGAATTTATTGATGATGAAAATTATCCGTCTGCAATAAATATCTACAACCAAATAGTTGGTATATATAAAACCCAGGAATACCTATATGTGCATGGTATAAATTATATAAAATATTCGAATTTTATGGCAAGTAGAATACGCTATGACAGAAGCGGTTTTATGGAGGAAAATTCTGCATATAAAAAAGCTTCAAACGAGATATATTACAATGCAAGACTCTTCTTGTATAAATCCATAAACCTCGTTAATTTAAATACAAATTCTGAAGAGATACCAGATGTAATATACGTTAAATTATTAGCGCAAATAAAACTTGGCGACATGCGCGGCGCAAATGATTCAATCGAACGCATTGCTTTCTTAAACAACAAGTACCTCACAAATTATTCAAATATTTTATTTTATGATGCAAGCGGTGAAGTAAATAAAACAATAAATGCTATCAATGCAATGATAGATGAATATAATGATTACCCAATAACAATATTTTATTATCTTGCAAAATCGCTTTACAAAAAAAGGGAATGGAAAAATGCAAACGAAGTTATTAAGTTATTATCTAAATTAGTTTATAACAAAAGCATCGAACACTTGTCTAAAAATATTGAGAATATGCTAAAAGCATAAGGAGTTATTTTGATATAAATATGAAGTAGTTGCCCTTGTCTGAGACATGTGTGGAGCAGAAACCAAAGCGCTCAAACTGTATTATCTCCATATCAGATAATCTATTTATATATGATTCGCCATAGCCAGTTATCGTTTCTAAACTATCTAATATAAATGAGCCGTCCTTTTTAGATATATCCTTTGGAACTAAAATATAAGTTTCAATTTTATCTCTATTTGATACCCACTGTATCTTTTTTTCTGATCTTAAATTTTCAACAATCTCACAACTAATGTTCTTATCATCTTTATTAATATCTAATATTTTTACTGCAAATAGCTCTTTTAGCTTCACAATCTCCCCCACATTTAAAAGATTTGCATCCTCATTTGATATGTATACAGTACCACCAACAATTACTAAACGTGAACCGATGGAGTCATCTGTCGGATGCAATCGTATGTTTATATTCTCAATTTTATGATTTTTAATAGTTAACGCAACAGGATCTTGAACGAAATATAATCTTTTTGCCTTTGAATCTATTATTTTTTTATTCTCTGCTAATAATAATGATAAATCAACAGAACTATCGACTTTACTCATACCAAATCGTAATACAAATGATTCTATTGCTTTTGGCATTATGCCACGTTTGCGCAGCCCTGCTATAGTAACTAATCTTGGATCATCATATCCCATTAAACTTCCAGATTCGACAAGTTTTCTAAGCTCCCTCTTTTTTGTTATATTGCCCCTAATATTTAGGCGAGATTCACTATGCAAATTAGGTACCCTTAAATCTAGAGCCTTTAGTATACTTTCATAAAGAATGTCACCAAGCTCATATTCTTTGCTGCGTATTACATCAGTAACGCCATTAATCGAATCGACTATTGCGGTATTAAAATAATATGTCGGCCAGACCACATACTTATCTTTTTGCCTATAATGCGGTGTAACTTTTATGCGAAATAGCGTTGGATCGCGCATTGTTGTATTATTCGAGTCCATTGCACCTTTAAAACGCACTATGGCTTCATTTTCATTAAATTTTCTATTAAGCATCATAGCAAATAATTCCAAATTCTTTTTTTGATCATAAACTCTATGTTCGCATGATTGCATTGTTGCACGCGCATTCTTTATTTTATCATTATCACATAGGCAAACATATGCCATATCCTTTCTAAATAATTTCTCTATATAATTATACATCAATTCTATATGATCGCTAGAATAATATTCCTTGTCAAATTCTATTCCAAGCCATTTTAGATCCATTTTAATTTGATTTACATACGCCTGCGTGCATTTTTCTGGATTAGTATCATCAAAATGAAGAAATAATTTTCCTTTATATATCTCCTTAAATGACTTTTCTAAATATGCGACCTTTGCATGACCTATATGCATAAATCCACTAGGCTCTGGAGGAAAACGCGTGATAAAATTACCCTCCCTTGCACCTGGCAATATTAATTTTACCTTGCTCTGTTCATCCTTTATTTTTTTCTCACTTAAAAATTCTTCTGAGTATTTGACATATAATACATCCAAGTCACTTGCCTTCATTGAATTTATCTCTTTTATTATATCATTTGTTTTTATAGCAAGCACGCGCATATCTTTTTTTACTTCAGGAAAAAGAGAGATTATTTTACTCATAACGCTTGCGCTATTTGCACTGCCATATTCATGGGCATTTCGAACAGCATATTTTCTAATAGCATTAATTATTGCTTCGTCCATCATCCAGACCTTATTGTTATATTATTATTGTATACGTAGTAACTGCCATTATTATACGCCGCTATAACATCTATATCTGTTGGTATGCTGCTATTTATTAATAGTATATTACTCGTTAAAAATGAGTATGTAGGATTCGAAAATAGTACATTCACTTTATTCCCGTTTGCAAAAAGAGTCAGATACTTAGGGTACTTAAGATATGCAACAGAAATAAATGACATCTGATTTGAACCTAAAGCGCTTGTCAAATTTTGGTATATATTATAGGTATAATTGCCCTGCGCAAATACATTAAAGTATGTATTATTTAGCTGATTGTATGTACTAACTATGCCATTGTTTTCATATGCATTTAAAATGTTAGACGTCTTGTTTGCAGCAGAGGTATTCTTTAACAATATATCAAATGTATTACTATACCCTGTTATAATGGCATTTGAGGCTCCAGAAGCAAAAAAGGTTGTAACATTTTTTACAGCCTTTGTGGCAGTTGAATTACTATTAGGGACACCACCATTACCATTTGCAGCATACCCTGTAATAAATATGAGTGCAACAAATGCAGAACCTATAAGCATCACAAGGTCACGTTTCTTATTTTCCATCTATATCACAGTTATAAATATATAACAACTATAAGCATTTAACTAATTAATATTTATATTCTTATTCATAAATCAATACTATTTAGATTGTTTTAGACTATTTGGATGAGTATATGAGCATTTTTGAGAAATTTAAACAGGACGTACTTATGATGCTGTCCGCTTTTGATCCGATATTTGATATTAATAGTACATTATCGATTCCAGATAAACGGGAATTTGGCAATATTACCACAAATATTGCATTTAGACTAAAGGATACGCTTAAAAAAAGCCCTACAGTTATTGCGAATGACTTTGCTAACACTATAAAACCTAACGGACTTGTAAGCAAAATAGAGGCTAAAAATGGATATATAAATTTTTTCATAAATAATGAAAAATATATCAATTCCATTCTTGAAGAAGCATCGCAAAATGATTATGGAAGTAGTAATGTAGGTGCGGATAAGGTTGTAGTATTTGATTATTCTTCTCCAAATATAGCAAAGCCATTCGGTGTTGCACACCTAAGATCTACAATTATAGGAGATTCCTTATCAAAATGCTATAATTTTTTAGGTTATTATAGTGTTAGAATAAATTATTTGGGGGATTGGGGAACACAATTTGGAAAATTAATGGAGGGGTATAAACGCTGGGGGAATATTGATGAAATAAAAAATAATCCTCTTGAAGAGAGTATGAAACTTTATGTTAAATTTAATGAAGAGGCTGAAAAGGATCCAACACTTGATAGTTATGCGCGCGAATGGTTTAAAAAACTTGAATCGCATGATAAGGAAGCAATAGAATTATGGTCATTATTTAAAAATGCAAGCATCAGTTATTTTAACAAAATATATAAACTGCTAAACGTGGAGTTTGATAGTATAGATGGAGAATCTATGTATGGACGAGGAAACGCCTCTGAAACTGTCCTTAAAATCCTAGAAAAATTAAGCATAACAAAAATAGAGAGCGACAACTCGGTTATTATTGATTTAGATAAATATGGGCTTGGAAAATATGGGCTTGGAAAAACAATAATACAAAAAAATGATGGATCAACTATCTATATATTAAGAGATATTCTTGCGGCAATAGACAGGCAAAACAGATATATGTTTGATATTTCTGTATATGTTGTTGGATCTGATCAAAATCTTCATTTTAAGCAACTGTTTAAAACATTAGAATTAATGGGTAATAAATGGGCCACTAATTGCAAACATGTTGAATTCGGCCTAATAAATATATCGGGGAAAAAAATGTCAACTAGAAAGGGCAGAATAGTTTTATTAGAGGACGTCTTAAAACAATCTATTGATAGGGTTGAAAAAATAATAGAAAAAAGAGATGACCACACTAAAGCTATCGATATAAAAAGCATTGCAAATAGCGTCGGTATTGGAGCAATTAAATTTGCGGTCTTATCACATGAGAGAAGAAGTGCTATAGATTTTAATTGGGATAGGATATTAGACTTTAACGGCGATACTGGGCCATATATACAATATGCTTATGCGCGCGCTTGCAAACTATTGGAAAAAAATAATATTAAATATAAAAAAGTTGATATTTTTTTCCCCGATATATTTATTAGGCCGAATTCAACATGTTTGCAATTAGTGGCCCATTT
>JAMCZM010000033.1:0-4364 GCA_023485645.1 Candidatus Martarchaeota archaeon | reverse complement strand
TAAATATAAAAAAGTTGATATTTCGATTTTAGCTGAACATGAAATTGACCTATTATATGAAATTGGGGAGTTCAATAATATTATAAAAAAGAGTGCATATGAATTTCAGATAAGTGTACTTACAAAATATCTTATAGTATTATCTAGGCTATTTTCAAAGTTTTATGAACTTTCACCTATAAATGATGCCTCAGTGGCTCCAGAGCTAAAGGAATTGCGCCTGCTTATTGTTTATAGCTTCTCAATAGTACTTAAAAATGGGCTTATGCTGCTTGGTATGGATGCTGTGCACAGCATGTAATAAGAGATTCAAAGATAGATAACTCTAAATATCTTAATTTATAGAATACTTAACAAACTGCGGTGGTGTGCGGATGGTTCACCGCTTAGTGCGGAGGAAGCTCTTCCCACACAGAATGTGCATAGTTTAAGGCTTTGTGACGGAACAGAAACGATACCAATATAGTATATAAGCGATGACGAGACGAGCGTACTAGTTTGGATGAAACGCACCGTCATGGCACATAGTGAGTGTGCAAGGCATTATGCCGCTTAGTCAAATACCATCTAAAACAAAAGGAAGGCTACGGCACACCACTGCTTTTAATATATAGTTTAAAGGGCCTTAGCCGGGAATCGGACCCGGTCTTGAGGATCCACAGTCCTCCGTGCGAGCCATTACACCACAAAAGCCATATAGGTAAATATGCAAGCAAGATATATTTAATTGTTGCAATTAATATTTATAACAGTAGTATGTGTACCTCGTTTTTATTTATTGTATTAGCGTAAACATATGTATAACAACATATTAGATGATGGACAGTTATGCACATTTAAAAAGCATGAAAACATAAGTTTTTTAAATATTGATTGACATTATCAACTATGGTAAAAGCTGAAATACAAAAAGATGAAATATGGGCGCTTAGAAAGGTTATAAGCAGGCCAAATTTTGCAGTAATGGATCTTCTACTCAAAAAATCCCCTAGGACGACAAGAGAGCTCTATTCAGTACTGGAAAAGAAATTTACGCGAAAAACGCTCATAATTACATTGAGAGAGCTTTCATTAGACTTAAATGTTATACAACCAACACACATACGAACCGATAAAGGATATGGGCTTGGTTATAGGCTTAATCCAAAGGTAAAGGACGTAATAAAAAGCTCATACAAGCTATCAAAGGTTATAGAAGGAGTAATAAAGGATTAATATTTATTTACTTGCTGCTTATTTTTTTCTGGTTATTATACATCTCGATAACCTCTGATGTCGTAGTTGCATCTTCTGCATTTTTATCTGTGCGTATATTGCTATTTTCTATTATTCTAGGAAACCTTAATGCATATCCAATCTCTAGACCACTTGCATTTTTAGATTTACCGCAAGTATGTGTCGGCGATTTTGTTATCTCATCCGCCCTTACAGTTATAACATACCTTGGCTCCACCCAGAAATCTGGCACAACTATTGAATCAACACGTGCAGGTTTATTTGCCGATTTTATTTTCCCCAACAGGCTGCTAAACATACGCATATTATCTTCAGTAAACCCCGTGCCTATCTTTGATATTGATTCGAATATATCGCGTTCTTTATTGTATACAGCGCATAAAAGCCCCCCAAATTTAAATTCTGCCCTACTACCTCTGCCAAGAAAATAGCCTATTATAACAAGGTCTAGCGTATCTGATAATATCCCTTTATAGCTACGTTTCATTTTTATCCAGCTAAATTTTCTAGCTCCAGCCACGTAGGTTGATTTGAGGTCTTTTGCTACAATACCCTCAAGCCCATCCTCTATTGATTTATCAAAAAAAAGCTCAAATTCTTTTGGTGATGAAGTTAAAATACGTTTTGTTGGCGTTATTGTTTTTGTATTTAGCAATTTTTCAATTATTGAGCGCCGCTTTGAATAAGGCTCATTTATAAGACTATGGCCATTTAAATATATTATATCAAAAGCAAATAGATGTAATGGAAGTTCCATTGATTTTTCCTTTATATCATGCTTTCTTTTCCGCTGTATAGTCTCTTGAAATGGAAGAAATTCATTAGTAACATCATTAAAGGCAAGCGCCTCGCCTTCAAATATTATTGTATCAGATTTTATATCAGTTATTACCGCTTCCTTTAAATCTGGAAACATATTTGTAGTTTCCTCTAGATTTCTTGAGTATATTTTTACCTTATTATTACTCTTGTGTATCTGGCACCTAAAACCATCATATTTCTGCTCGACAGAGCATACACCACCCATACGCTCTATTATCTCCTCTGCGGTTGGAAGCCTTTCGGCAAGCTCTGGTCGTAGTGGTTTGAATAATGAAACATCAAATTTTTTTATTGATTCTATGCCATTTTTCGCAAGGCATTCTCCCACCTCCCCCATGTCGCTACATAAATTATATGCATATTCCAAACTCTGCTTTTCCTCCCTATTTCCTACATATGCAAGAGACAATGCTTCTAATATAGTATAATCACCAACTCCAAGCCTTAACTCTCCAAGCACATACCTAGTTATGTATTTTGCCTCTAAATCTGTTGATGATGCAATTAATTCAGCAATCATTTTTATTTTAAGATCTTTACTGCCAGGACCATTAGTATTTGCGATTTTGTACATTTTATTGTATACATCAGATACACTATACCCATTATCTAACATCCGTTTTAATTTTGTCTTAGATTTAAAATCAAATGCGACAATGCCTAAATCACCACTTTTATTATAGCTATTTTCGATCACATCCCTTTCATATCCAGTCGCTAGACTTATGGCATCCTCCATTATTTTCTCAGCTACGCCAAATTCCAATCCTTCAAAAGGAGGCAATAAAATTCCCTGTGTTATATATATTACGAATTTTATCTCTTCTTTGCCAGTTATTTTAAACAAACTCGATAGTATCTCCATCATCTTAAGCCTTGAGGATACAGATTCAAGTTCACTATAGTGCTCTGCGAGCGTTCTAAAGAGCATCATATCACAATATTAACATTAACTTTTATACATCGGACAAGACGCGGAAGAATCAACTATCCAACTACAGAATGTATTTGAAGAACAGCTATTACCGCCCAAATCAGAATTAGTGCTGGCATTCATCGACCCATAAGAGCATACAATTCCACTTGCACCATATAATTTATTATAGTTAAAATTATTGCCTGAAGAGTTTATAAGCTCCATAGCAGTAACGCCATAATATGGGACGTCGTTATTTAATACCTGCTGACCTATTACATGATCTAGTAATATACCATTTAGATATGCAGTAATATTGTTATTTGATACACTACCTGAGGACACATTACGCTCAGATATTCCATTATATAATCCCCTTAATTTATTATTGTTTATATAAACATACTTAGAATTTGTTACATTTATTAAAACGCTATTTAATGGAGTAGAATCATTACCAAATATCGTATTATTATCTATCTTAACTGATGAATGTGTTGCCTTAACTGCATTGGTGAAACCTATAAGCACACAGTTATCCAACTGGGCATTTTGAGCTCCAACAAAATCCATAAATGTTCCGCCATTGGTGGCTATTATAGTATGCCCATTACAATTCAAATTAGTATTGTTAGATTCGATAGTATAACATGTACCTCCAAATGGATAGATATAATCGGATAATAACGAATAGGTATTAGGAGATATGGATGTTGAACATGGTACATTAGGCGATAATTTTGAGAGTGCTGCAAGCCATAAGCAATTCTGCTTTGTTATACCGTAATCTATTCCATTGATTTGAGAGTTTATGCCGCCTGATTGCGCACTGCATATATAATCAAAATTCTGGGCTATAACGCTATTGTTGTATATAGTATTATTTATAGATGACCCTTCGAGATAGATACCATCATACGTATTATTTGCCTTGTTAGAACTCACATCATTGTACTTTGAATTATTAAGATATATTGCGGTTGCGTTGCCTCTTCCATATTTTATAAGATTATTTGTGATATTTGCATATATAACATTATTTATATATGCACCATAATTACTTGGATTGCCCAATATATTTTTCTCGATTATTGGAGCATATATATTGCTTATATTAAGTGCAACATTAGAGTCATTTATTTTATCATTAATAATTGTAATATTTTTTGCTCCTACTTGATTTATATATATACCAGAATTAAATCCGCTTATTGTACAGTTTGTTATTGTGACATTATTTTCAGCATCTATAATTATACCGTTTCTTAAATTATTTTGAGTTGATGATATTATATGATTATTGCAGTCCGCTTGCCGGTCTTAAAAACAATAATAGTGCGTTGGGCAATATATGTTACAATAGTACAAATTGTAATTTCTTAGAATGCAG
>JAMCZM010000028.1 GCA_023485645.1 Candidatus Martarchaeota archaeon | reverse complement strand
ATGCGATTCGTTTGTCAAGGCTAATTTGCATACGTCTATAAGAGGATTATTCTATCAACTAAAACTTTCTCTTGGAGAGGATATAGAAGAGAATCTTTTCAATGAGCAGAGTGAATCAAATCCGTTGATAGAAGATTTAGAGGTTGCATTGGATCTAAAGAGAGAGGATCTTAATTTGAGCGCAGATAGAAAGGGCTTTCTTGCTGGAAATGTGCGCGTAATAGATAAGTTTGGGGATGAAGAATTAGAGATAGATGCAAGCAAGCAAGGAAGGGGCGGATGGCCTATACCTAGCGATGTGGATAATGATATAAAATTTGTTGATATAAAAGCAAAATATGTGCTTGTAGTAGAAAAGGATGCCGTATGGCAGCGTCTCAATGAGGACGGATTTTGGAAGAAAGAGAATGCAATAATAATAACGCCAAAGGGGCAAGCATCAAGAGGTACGCGAAGACTTATTAGAAAGCTTGCTGATGCGGGCCTGCCAATATATGTGTTTAATGATTGCGATGCATGGGGCTGGTATATTTATTGGACGATAAAAACAGGTAGTATAAATCTTGCATATATAGGTAATTCAATAGCAACGCCAGAGGCAAGATTTTTGGGCGTTACAATGTCCGATATCGAGAAGTACGATTTCTTGAAGAAAATGACTATAAAAGCGAATGAGGTTGATGTAAAGAGAGCTCAGGAGATGCTCGGTTATTCGTGGATAAATAAGCATAAACAATGGGTTGTAGAGCTTAAGAAAGTAATACAGACAAAAACAAAGCTTGAACAGGATTCGCTGCAGGCTCCAAAGCTCACATTTATAGGAGATTATGTTAGGGAGAAAGTTAAAAATAGCGATTTCCTTCCATAATCATATCTTTATTACTGGCTCAATATCATTAAGTCCGAGTTTTTTTAATGTTTCTGAGGGATCTTGGTAATAATCTCTTACCAATCCATTTATGTCGGTTATATCACGTTTTCCAAGCCTGTTCATTGCATATAACATATGTGCTCTGACTTTTTCTTCAGCTATTATATCGGATGGTGCAATTCCAAGTATTGTAGAAATTGTATCTCTATATGTAACGCTGGGCAATATCGGAGCAGATTTATGGGTCTTATAATCGTATTTATATAAATCTGATAACAAGACTTGAGTTTCTATTCCAGCAATTTCTGATATTTGCGTTACCTTTCTAAGAGGCTTTTTATCTATATAAACCTGTCCAAGCATTACTATAACATCTATCACAGGCACTAGCTCTTTTGGTACATTCATGGGCTCGTTTTGCAATCTATTTATAACATCCCTTGCTGTTGAGGAGTGTATTGTACCGAGAACTATTTTACCTATGTTCATTGCAGTTATCATATCCTTTGCTTCCTCTCCACGCACCTCACCTACAACTATGATGTCAGGACGCATTCTTAAAGAGTTTTTAACAAGCTCTAGCATCGGCATGTCCTGGCTTGTTTCGAGCCTTGCGCAATTTGGTTGCGTGGTAGTATCAAGCTCATATGTTTCTTCAATAGTTATAATACGCTCTACTGGCCTAAAAAATGAGAACATGGCATTGAGCAATGTTGTTTTTCCAGCTGCGGGTAAACCGCCTATTAATATGTTTGCAGGCCTTACTCTAAAACCATCAACGTACATCCAAAGCCTTGCTGCTATCTGATAATCAAGTTCATTAAAATTTATAAGATCTAATATACTAAGCGCCCTGCGTTTGAACTTTCTTATTGTTATATCATAACCTAAAGGAGATGATATTATATTTACTCTGCTTCCATCAGGTAGATGCACATCCATTATATTTCCATTCGCGCTCTCGTTTGTTGCATATAATCTTAGTTTATGCACTAATAATTCAAGATCCTCAAATGTTTCAATACGCATGTCCATTTTTCTAAATCCACTGCCACCGTCATATACGAAGATATTGGCCGTGTTGTTTATTATTATATCCTCTATATTATCACTGCTTACTAATTCGGATATTGGGTTTAAATCATATATGTCTTTTATTATATTATCAATATTTATGTCTGGATAATAAGAGATGGTTTTTATGACATTTGATATAAGATCCTTTCGCCTATCCATATCTGTTGTATTGACAAATCTGCCTTTAAGGCTTTTGAGTACGCGAATCTCTAAGTCATATGCCTTTGGGTCCATATATAGTCACATATATGATAGAAAGAAAAAATATAAATATAGATTCAATCCGCTGGCACAATTGCGTCAACAATAAAATTAGGGTTATATGGTAATAGGTCTGTATATTTTTCTCCCACTCCAAAGAATAATATTGGTATTCCTGTAACGTCTGCAATAGATATTGCGTTGCCCCCTTTTGCATCACAGTCAAGTTTTGTGAGTATTATCCCGTTAATATTTACGAATTTTTTAAATTCATTTATTTGTTCTGATATTGCATTTCCTGAAACGCTCTCACCCACATATATAATGATATTTGGCTTTATTACCCGCTGCATTTTTTCAATTTCACTTATTAAATTTTTATTTGTTTCCTGTCTGCCGGCACTGTCTATCATGACAACATCAATACCTCTTGCTTTTGCATATGCAACAGCATCAAAAGCAACACTTGCGGGATCGGTGCCATAATTGCTCTTGATTATAGGAACTTCTAGTTTTTTTGCATGGTACTCGGATTGTTCAATTGCCGCTGCCCTGAATGTGTCGCTTGCTGATATCACCACTTTAAAATTCTTGTTTTTAAGCATGTACGTAAGTTTTGCGATTGTTGTAGTTTTTCCAGTGCCATTAGGCCCTAAAAATAGTATTTTTACAGGGGTCTCTTTTTTTGAAACACTTTCACTTACATACTCTATTATATCAACGCCACGTTTTGATAATATACTAAGCAATGATTCTCGTATAAATTTGAACAGTTCACTGTCTATTTGTTTTGAATCTATTTCAGTATTTAAAATTCTTTCTTTAAGGTTCTCTAAGAATTTTTCGACCGTATTATAAGAGACGTCTGATTCAAGCATTGAAACTTTTATGTCTTCTAAAAATCCATCAATTTCAGACTCTTTTAATTTTGTTTTTTTAAAGACTACGCTCTTTATTTTTGTAGATAAACTTAAATCGAT
>JAMCZM010000001.1:1609-16367 GCA_023485645.1 Candidatus Martarchaeota archaeon | reverse complement strand
ATTATTTAAAATTACATACTATCCAAACACCAAAGTATAAATGAGATAAATAAGACATTTTCAATTAATTATGGTCTGTTAAAACAAAATAATAGGATTGTACAAGCAGGTAAAAATTTGAATTTTATATTGTATAATAACAGTACAATAATATATTATCAATTTAATATAATAAAGAGCCCTCAAAATTTAAGTATAAATATAAATGGTTATAATTTTAGCACACCAAATGCCACAACCAATATGTATGTGCCTATTGGTTTAGATAAAAAAAATTATAATCTATCTATATCAATGAATAATAAAATAAACCAAAATAATAATGAGATGTACACGTATTCAATTAAATTTAGTAATAATACTATATTTTCTGGAAGCGGCAATTATACCAATTTCAATAAATTTTTTAGATATAATTTGAAATATAATATAAGTGCAATTATAACATTTGGTACCTTTGGTAATTTAAATTATAGTGCGGTAGATCCGACTGTAGTAATAATACCTGTCAATATCCTATATTACATGCCTATTACAATTACAAATAATCAAGGTATTGCAACATCAACGCCTTTTCAGCAGATGATATCAATAAATAGTCTTGTATATAAAAATTATGAAGCTAAAAATTTAAATAATATAGAATTTTTCTATTCAAATAGCACATTGGTACCCTCATGGCTTGAGGGAAATTCATCCTATAATCTAAATCCGGGAGCGTCAAATATTTCTACAAATACTATATACTGGCTTAAATTAAATAATATATCTGCAAATAGCAATGTTATTGTTTATATGGGTTTTGCAAATCATTCTACAAATCTTTTTAGCAGTTCTATAACAGGCGAAGCACCAACACTATCATCAATATATGGAAAATATGATAACGGCAATAGTATTTTCAATTATTATCAAAGTTTTGGCTCATTATCATCGCTACCAACTCCATGGCAATTAATGCCTGATTCGGGCGCCGGTAACTTTAATGGCAATTATTATGAAATAGGTGCAAATTCATCTACGGGGGGTATAAATACATCAATTCAATATAATACAACAAAAAGTCTATTTGAAGCATATTTAACAATTCCATTGACCACTGGTATAAATATATCTGGTTTTGGTGCCGGAAATAAATATTTCGAGGCAATTTCGCATAAGGGTGATACAGATGGGGTTGGCGGAACTACTGCAGGTTCTGCCATGGTATATACGTCTGTAATAAGTACTGTTTCCGGAAGTTTGCAATTATATACTAATTCTAAACCAGAAGTCGGTTCTACAACATATAAAGGGATCCCAACAGTTTATGGTATAGGATATAATTCAAGTTATACCGCAACATATTTTTTTGAGAACTACAATAATGTTTTTACAAAAGCAACAGCTCCAAGCCACCCAGATATGAGTTTAACTGTTGTTAGTAATTTAACTGGAGAGGATTTATACTGGTTTAGAATAAGGTATATGCCTCCAAATGAAATTATGCCTAATGTGACGCTTGGTACATTACTTGGCGTTGTAAAATTCTCAGAAAGTGGTCTACCAAATTCTGGCGAACTGTGGAATGTTACTTATGGTGGTGTAACGGAAAATACGACGGTTCCAAATACAATAATTTTTTCAGATATACCAAATAAATACGCATTTAATGTTCCAAATCAAATTGTATCTGGTAAAACATATACCCCAAATACTCCAAGTGGGTATGTTGTCACAGGTAATTCTACATCCATTATATTCTCTCAATCCTCATCATCGGTGTGTACAATATCATTAAATAGCAATGTCATAAATTTTGGAAGTATAAATCCAAATTCAAATATACCTACTGTAAATAGCATAATAGATTCTAATACAGGAAATGCGAATGCATACCTTTATGTGTTTGGCGGAAATTGGATTGGAAGTGCACAATCATTTGGTATAAGTAATACTTCCTATTCAGGTACATCAGGCATCTCTTATGGTGCAGCAAATAAATTAAGCGCGCTTGCAGTAAATACGCTACTAAGTGTTCCATCGAGTGGCAGCAATACTATATACTTTGGTTTTAATTTGCCAAAAGCAATAAAATCTGGTGTATATAATCAAACAATAACGATAGAGAATAGCTGCTGAAATCGCATATATACTACGCAACCGAAATGCTTTTAATACTATTATGTGTAACTTTTTATGATAAGTGATATAATGAATTTTAGCTCTTTAAGAAAATATACGATTTATGCAGCGGCATTGGTATCAATGTTTTCGTTGATGATTTTTGGGTCTGTTTTCGCGTTTGCATCATCTTCAAGCAATGTAGCGGCTAATGTTATTGTGACATCGGTTTGTTATACCTCACCAACGCCATCTTCAATTACCTTCGGTACAACATCCCCTAATACAAATATTCCAACTAATGTTTTAGTGACTGATCAGGACGTAGGTGGAAATATTGCTTCATATATGTTTGTTAGCGGTACTACCTGGACTAGCGGTTCAAATACATTTGGAATTTCAAATACAACTTGGGATACATCATCACAATCAACCTATACTGGGACCCATTTATCCTCAACCGCTTCAAATACTGCAATACTAATACCAGCGCCAACTATTAGCACTTCTACAACATCAAATAACATATATTTTGGGTTGGCAGTTCCAAGTGCAACTCCATCAGGTACCTATACACAAACAATAACAATAGAGAATAGCTGTTAGTGTGCTTTAATGATAAAAAGATTGTACATTGTTTTATTTTTCTTTTTATTTTCTGCGATTTTGAGCATGCCACTAGCGCAGATAGGCGAAGTAGCGGGTCCTGTGAATTTTAATGTTAGTGCAGGATCATCGCAGTCTCTTTCAGTAACAATAGTCAATGGCGGTAATAACCCATTATTTTTTAATGCAACTCCAATTGTGACAACTTTAATAGCAAATGAAATTACCCCAACAGTGACAGTTTTTCCTAAAAATGGTACAATAGGTCCACATTCACAAGCTGTGCTTAATTTAACTACGTTTGTACCAGGTAGCGATAAACCTGGGTTAGAATGGAATGGCCAATTATCTGTAGTATCAAATTCACTAAGTACAATCACTGGCAGTGGTGCAATAATACAAGAAGGCGCACTTAAAATATTTACAATAACTTCCGCGCAGCCAAAATTCAATATATTATTTGTAATTTTAATTATAGTAATAGTGGTAATTTTAATAGTCGTATTCTATTATTTCTATAAAAAGCGCGCAAATAAAAGAAAGGGGGCACATAAATCAAAAGCTAAAAAATAATTATTCTTTTTTTCCAGATTTAGATAATTGAACTCTAAATAAGCCCGCTGGTAATTGCTGCATTATCATGTCTAAATCCTCAAAATTCAAGTGTTTTGAGATGATTTTTGCAGCATCAGATTTTTTTCTTGTTCCAAGGCTTAGTTCAACATATACGTTTATTTTTTTTGTTTCTATTAGTTTATCAAATGTAATTTTTGGAACCGCATTTAACGTATTATTCTCATTAAACATAAACAGTGATAATGGGGTGTTTTTAAACCACTCTCTCTCCCCTTTCATTACAAATCCTCCCGCACCAACAGATCCTGTCGCAGTTGATTTGCTTATTTGATTGCGTTTCAATGCGTAAACATCTACTGTGCTCAAATCCTCCTTCCATGCGCTTGAATATATTGCTGCAAAGTGCGCAGCCTCATTCCATATCTCATTTTTTGCATTAACGCCATCTTTTAAAAGGACAAGTGATGCCCCAAATATATCAGCATGAAAAAAGATGTCATCATCAAGAAAATATTTGGCATTTATTAGATCGTTCTGCTGCGCGCTCCTGCCTCCAATACAGAGCATATTGTTGCTTGTATAAAACCAATGGAATTTCTCGTACCATTTTTTATCAGATTTCTTTATTATTATGCGTTTTTCCTGCGCGCTTTTCTCCTCTATGTGCTTTAGCTGCTTTTCTAGATTCTGCACTGCAAGTTCGGCGCCATTTCTCTTATTTAGAAGCTTTTTTGCTTTATTATAATAATCATTACCGTTCTGCTGCGCGTTTTTTAGATAATTGAGCTTTATTTTCATTTAGACACAAAAATTCAGATAAATGAGACTGTACCTGTTGTTATGAGTGATATTATTACACCGAGCACAAATCCCATAACACCTATCAATAGGACGCCTAGTATAATTATTTTTGCGCTTCTGCTAAACTCATGATTTGACGGTCTATAACTCACATTTAAAACGTGTCTTGAATTTGATATAAACGTTTTAAGTTTTTCCTGTATATTTATCATAGCAATACCTAGTCTTAAAATATTATCTATTGCAAATCTATTTTAAGTTATTTAAGCTTTATGTTGGCGTGATTGTAAATGATGGATATGTCTTATGATGCAATAGATGTTCGTTTTGGAGAGCTCCTTTTAAAAGGGAGGAATCTTGGAAGGTTTATTGATGTGCTTAAAGGAAATATAAAGTCAGCTCTATCTAATGAGCATTATGAAAAAATTGTGCAGAGTAGGGATAGATTTTTAATAATGCTTTCAGATAAATCAAATGCAAATAAGATTATCGAAAAGCTAAAATATATTCCTGGGGTTTCAATAATCTCCCCTGTAATATTCACTGAGCCTAATATAAAATCTATAATTTCAACCAGTGCAAAATTCAAATTTAAGAATGATTCTGTTAGAATAGAGGCGCATAGATCAGATAAATCACATGCTTTTAATTCTAAGGATATAATAAGCGCCTTTATTAAAAATCAAGATAAAAATAAATTTGAGATTGATAAAAATGGAATCCATACACTTTATATAAATCTTATGCGCGACAAGGCCCTTTTGTATATAAAGAGAATAAAAGGGGTTGGCGGCCTTCCCGTAGGTTCATCAGGCAATTGCGCGCTCCTGCTTTCTGGCGGAATAGATTCTCCTGTTGCATCAATAATGGCAATGCGTAGGGGATTATATCCAATATATTTACATTTTCATGCATTTAGTACTAAAAAGGAGATAGAGCATTCAAAAATACCAAAGTTGCTTTTGCTGCTTTCCAAATACTCTATGGCCTCAGAGGTATATTATATTCCATCGCACCTATTTATTGCCCAAACCTCTAAAATACCTGAGAGCTATGAGCTTGTGCTCTTTAAGCGCTTTATGTATAAATTGGCGGAGCGCATCTGCGCAAAGCATGATATAAATACTATAATAACTGGGGAGAGTATAGGTCAGGTAGCCTCACAGACAATAGACAATATGCTCGCATCACAAAAGGGTGTAGACAAACTTATATTAAGGCCATTAGCCGGAATGGATAAGGATGAAATAATAAAATTGGCGAGGCAGATGGGAACATTTGAATTATCCATAGAGCCTTACAGAGAGGTGTGTTCTATGAAAATACGAAATCCAGGAACAAAAATACCTTCGAAAATAATAGATAGGTTATATAAAAATTGCAAATTGGACGAATGCATAATTGAAACGGAGAAGCGCATTAAAAAGGTTACATTGCGTAGTGTACACTAATCTATTTATTTATGTTCATTTATATCCATATGTCCAATGAGGAGAAGAGTAACTACTGAGATTATGATGATGCCCATTTCGGCGGAGGACGATATAATTGCAAAAAGAGCAAAGGCTTAGGGTTTTTGGGATATTATTGCTTTTTATAGCAGTGCTTTTAAATATGGCATCATCAATTGCTATAACAAATTTTACAATATCCGATAGCAATCAAAGTTCATATATTATAGTTCCTATGCTAATGGGGCTTTTGCTAATACTATTTTATGCAAAGGATTCAAAATTAAATGTCAATCCAAAAAGAAAGGATATTATCATAGCAGTGCTATTATTTGCAGCATATATAATTTTATTGTCTTATTCAAGGCTTGCGCTATCCTATCTTTTTATGACTTATAGAATAGACATGCTGCTCATGCCGCTTTTTATAATTGCAGTAATAAGTGCAATATTTGGAGTAGGTGCGATAAATCGTTTTAAGATACTAATCGTATATATGCTTTTTAGTTCTCCCATAATACTTCTTCCTATACTAAATTTATCATCCTCCTTTGCCCTCTTTAATGCAAATATCGTATATTCTATACTAAGGAGTATAGGAATACCCGTTATAAGCAACGGTATTGTAATAACAGCCCCAAGTAATTATAGCATATCCATAGCAAAAACATGCGTAGATATTGGCGCGTTTGTAGCGTTGATACTTTTTTTGATACCTGTCGCATACTTATATGATGGCGGGGCAAAAAAGAAGCTTTTGTGGGTGTTTGTATCAATAATTATTATGCTAATATTGAACATGTTGCGCATGATATTTATAGCAATATTTTGGGCATATTATGGAATAACAAGTGCCATAGCAATTGTGCATTTATTTATTGGCCCACTGCTGTTTTATCTAGTCATAATTATAATGATTCTTATGGCGGGAAGATTTGGGCTGCATTTTCAAATGGCAACTTCCAAAAAAAAGCAAAAGCGGCAAAAGATAGTTTCAAAAAATAATTTACCTTTATGGAAATTTGCAATTGCGCCAATATTATTCGGATTAATTGGGTTATATTTCGCATTGCCATATCTATCTGCAATAAATGCTGGATATTATACATTCGGGCAATTAACAAATCCAAGTTATCCTATGCTCGACAGGTTAATACTGGGCAATCTTGGCAATTCACGTCAGAATATAACGCAGCTGCCTAACATTGAATACAATACCGTATATACTATAGGGGACGGTAAAAATTCAACGAGTCTAATATATACTATTGTGAATCAGACAAGTATGCCATCACAAGATCCGCTTGGATTGGTATATAACTATTCCACTTCCAAAAGCTCTATTTTACTAAATAGCGGCATATCTTATAGAAGTATGGTAGTATATTCAAATAAGCGGGAGTTTTATATTAATTTTTTTTCTGTGCCAATGAATATATCAAATAGCACATTTTCAATTAGATATGGCTTTTTTAAAGAGGTATCAAATAATACAATCCTATGTCAATACAATGCGAATATAAGCACTCAAAATTATATAGAATCATATATATATAATTTGCTAAATGGCAATATGGGCGATTCGAATTCAATTTTATGTCCCTCCCTATACGTCGCAAAGAGTATAACATAACAATCTATTTATATTAAGAATGCACCTTTTCTATTGTTTTAATGCCCCAAATAACAAATGATATCTCCTCAAAAAATCATAACGTGCGCATGATACGCTTTATGGATAAATATGGGATGGAGCGTTCAACTGCTATATCTAAAGAGAAGAAGCTTACGCGCAATGATATAATTGCACTAATAGAATTCTCTGGCAAAAATGGAATAATTGATCTTGAAAATCGTGATATATCCTATCTTGATCTACATGGGTTAAATTTCAATGGATGCAGCTTTAGAGGTGCGTTTGCCGTGGGCACAACATTTGATAATTCTAATTTAGCATCAACGGATTTTGAGGATGCACATATATTTGATTCAAGCATTGTAGGTGCAAATCTTGAGCATTCAAATATGCTGCAGGCAGGGATAAAATTTAGTACAAAAAGGGAAGTTTACCTTTCGTTAGCAAGGCGCAGAGAGACGGAGCTTGCAGATCATTATTTTGGAATTTTTAAGATTAATATACGAAGAGATTCGAATGGAGTTGATACTTTAAGTATTGATGAAAGTCTTAAAGCTACGCGAAATATAATAAGAAAATTGCTTTATATATCAAAAGAGCGTTCCGCTATTGCAAACCTTAGTGGTGTTGATATGTCACTTCTAAATCTTAGCGGTCTTGATTTTTCTAATGCGTTATTAAATGATTCAGTGCTTACATGCAGCCTTCTTGTAATGTCTAATCTTGACGATGCAATAGTTAATGGAGCATATTTAAATGCGAATATTTCAGGGGCTAAAATAATGAATATTAGAGGCGTGCACAAAGCAAAAATTTCTGGATTGCAAGCCGATAGTCAAAATTACTTAAATATTGCAAAGCTTTTAAATCGTTCTGTACTTAATGGAGAATTAGAGCGTGCAAACATGAAAAGTAAAATGGATGGTGTAATACTTTTACCATACTATGAGCAAAGATCAATAATGCTAAAATATGAACAAATATTAGAGGAGGACAAACGTTATCAAATATAATTTGTTGTTGTGCGTATAATATAGGAACATAATGAATATGCCTATATTATATTTTTAAGCAAATATTGACTGATTTTAAAGTAATATATATTATGGAAAGCATTTTAGTTATTTAAATTACAGATTAATTGATGGATAATAAAAACGATCAATTAGATACGGAGTATGAGAAGCTTAGCAGGCTAAATCAAATATACTTAATGGTAATATCACGATACAAGGACCATATAGAGGCGTCCGAGGAGATTTCGGTCGCGCAATTGCCAACGATGATAATGCCAAAATCTACTATTATAATGCAGCGTGCAAATATTATAAAGAAGGCATTTGTTTCATATAATTATGATTCTGATTTTAGGGATGCTGCAAATGCTGCGTTTGAATTTATAATAAATAATGTAGATGAAATAAATTTGCCACTCCAATTCTGGCTAACCCCTGAAGAGACGCTTAGGTTTATGGCTGGAGATGTAACAGATAGGGCAATATTATTATGCAGCCTGTTTATAGCCTTGGATAATCCATCATCAAAAGTGCTTATAGTGACAAACGAGTCAAATAGGACAATACTCGTATATTATGAACTTGATAATAAAACTATTATGTATGATTTGTCAAAGAAGATAATAAAAGAATTTCTAACGCGTGATAATATGATAGAGAGCCTTAGCGGCGATGAAAACACGACAATTTATGAGTTTAACGACCAGATGTATATAGATATAATATAATACATGCAAAATAATATCGCTATAATATAAAAAAAGGAAAATAAAAGAGGAATATTACCTCTTTCTATTCTGTGCTTTTAATAATTTTCTGTGTTTTGCCTTTAATCTGCTTATCTTGATACTTCTATATGCCTTACCACTCTTCTTTTTTGAATTAACCACTTTTTTCTGCATTTTCTTACACCTTATTTTATCGAAATTTTAAATGTCTTAACAGCGCGTGCCTTCTTTAATTTTACATGCAACACTCCATTTTTAAGCTCAGCTTTTGAACCGGTCTTTTTTACATTGCATGGTAGCTTTATTATGCTATCCATCTTTTTATCTGTCGAAAAATTAATCAGAATACTGTTATTTTGCATGCATATTGATATATCATTTTTCTTAAAACCTTTACATTCCATTACTATAGTAACATGATTATCATCCTCTACTACATCATATAATGGTGCGGTGGTATGTTCTGCATCCTTGGTACTGGTTTTCTTCATATGTATACTCTCTGATGTGGGTGTTTTTTGCTCCTCAAGTACGGGCGTACCATCTTTGTCAATTCTTATGCTAAAGCTATAATTTGGTGCACCATCTTTGCTAGCATCGCTCATCCCCTTTGTTATATTACTTATCATGCCAGATATGAACGTATTTATTTTCTTTATTTCCTCTTCATCATCATCGAATAAATTGTTATTATTGTCCATATACTCACTCTAAAATGATAGTCTAATATGATTGTTCATATTTATATAACTTTATATGCTTTTCGAAAAAATTTATTTATAATTATTTTTGCCATCAAGTTTTCTTAGCATCAAAATAAGCTGTTTATTAGATTCACGTTCAATGTGCCTATCTATTTTCCTTATAAGCATTGCATGCTCATTTTTTACTACGCTAAAATTTTTAGCAAACTCAAAAGTTCGCTGCGCGCCAAAATAGCCTAAAACTGTAAAAGATGCAGCAACCATTGATATCTCTATGCTTTTTTTAATGCTTATTTTTGATTTAAATTTATACATGCAACACGCCTTACTTATTAAATAGTATTATAGTAGGGATGTTACATATATTTATATTTTTTCCTACATATATAGCTGTACTCTGTATATTAGCTATGCTAGTTTTCAGGTAACATAAAAATTATGGTGTTTTAAATGGCACGATTAAGACCTGCAAGAACGTGTAGAACCCCAAACTCACAGTCGTGGGCCAGGTTCTCACTAAAGAGACCAAGGAAGAATTATGTACGCGCTATGCCTAGAAGGAGCATAATCGTGTTTAATATGGGTAAGGATTCTAGTGCGTTTGATACCACTATGACGTTGAATACAACAGAGAGAATACAACTACGGTCAAATGCGTTGGAGTCTGCAAGGCAGATAACAAACAGATACCTTGAGAATAATATACCTGGCGCATATTATTTTAGAGTTCTCGTATTTCCACATAATGTTATAAGGGAGCATAAGATGGCTACAGGCGCCGGAGCAGACAGAATATCGCAAGGTATGAGCATGGCTTTTGGTTCTCCAGTATCAGTTGCGGCTCGTGTAAATGCTAACCAGCCAATATTTATGGTAAAAACGGATAAAAAGAACATAGTATTTGTCAAGGAGGCATATAGAAGGGCCGGTACAAAATTATCCAGTTTATATAAGATAAAAATATCAGAGAAGAGTATTGCAAACTGATTGTTTATTGCGATGTCTTTTTATGGTGTTATAAAGGGATAATGTTAAATATTATCTAATGCTAAGTTATTGTTGATAATAATGCGCATACTACTGCAGTTTCCTGAAGGACTAAAGGATAAAGCCATGAAATATGCAAAGGAGCTTGAGCTTTTAGGAAATGAGGTTTTTATATCAGCATCTCCAACATTTGGTGCATGTGATCTGGCGTTGGATGAAGCAAAAAATATAAAAGCAGATAAGCTTGTGCATTTTGGTCATGCGGAATTTCATCATGTTGATTTTAATGTTGAATATGTACATTATGCAATAGATGCAGATTTAGAGATATTAAATAAGTCGCTAACATTTCTTGAGCCATATAAAAATATAGGTATTGTGACAACAATACAACATATACATCAGCTTGAGGATGTTAAATTATTTTATGAAAAAAATGGCAAGAATGTCATAATAGGAAAGCCTTATGGTTTTGCAAAGCAAAAAGGGCAGATTTTAGGCTGCGATATAGGCAGCAGCGCTAATATAGATAGAGAGGTTGATGTACATGTATATTTTGGCGGTGGAATGTTTCATCCACTAGGCGCATTGCTCAATACAAAAAAACCCTTTTTAATTGTAGAACCATTCCAAGGATATGTTGGTTTTATAGATAGCTATCGCGAAAAATATAGGAAGATAAGCAGAGGAAAGATATTATCTTCAATTAATGCTAAAAGATTTGGAATACTAGTCAGTACAAAGAATGGGCAGCATAATATGCAGCTTGCAAATATTATGAAAAAGAAAATAGAAGAATTTGGTTGCGAGGCTGGTATACTTGTTGCAAATACGTTTGATTTTAATTCGATAGATAATATGATGGAATTCGATGCGCTTGTAAATACCGCCTGCCCACGAATAGGTATAGATGATAATGACCGCACACGTGTTCCATTGCTTAGTTCAAATGAGTTAATGGAAGTGCTTAAAATAAAAAAAGAGACTATAGCGCTTAGAAATAAAAATAATACATAAAAATAAGCAAATACGTATAATAGAATATTCTAGAAATAATCAGGGCAGAAATTAATTATTATCTAGCATATAAATAATGACTAGATTCTATGTTAAAATTTTAATTATACTATTTTTATTTATAAAGTAAGATAATTTTGGCATATATGTTTTAGCCAATTTTATATATTATAAACAAAAAATGTTATTGCGACTTTGTTGATAGCACATATTATTAATTTATGCGCATAAACTAATTCTGATGATGACTGAGGTAATCGCTGAGCCCATCTGGGCAATGACGATTGGTTGGCGGGCTGATGAATTATGAATGGCGTAATGAGAAAGCTCGGAAAGAAGAGCATTAGCGTTACGGACATATCCGCACAGTATTGGTGCGAAAAAAAGATGGAGCTTGAATATATCTATGGGAGCTCCCAAACAAAAGCTGAAAAAGTGGGAAAGAAGATACATGAGCTTCTTGAGAACAAGATAAACATACAAGTTGATCTTGAGCCCAAGAGCTATGCTGATTTTGTGTATAAGACGCTTTACACAAATTATATAGGAATATCAGAATTGTTAAAGAGTAAAAAAACGCGTGAGGTTAATATATTTGGGCGCATAGGTGGTATAAGCCTTCGCGGTAAAATAGACCAATTGCATATGAAAGATGGTGCAATAATAATACTTGAAAATAAGACAAAGAGTAAGACTGAGCCCCCGTATGCTGCGCAGCTATTAACGCATAGAGTACAAGTAATACTGTATAGAAAGATGCTTGAGGATTTAAGGAGCGAAAAATACACAATAGATATGTTTCGCGATGACTATTGGATAAAGAATCTCAAATTAACAAAGGAATTTGAGCAGCAGATTTCTATACTCAATATACCGAGCAATATTCGCGAAATAGATGGTATATCAAAAAACTTCTTTAATATAATAAAAAGTCTTCCCAAAATAAGCAATACTCTGTATATTAGGTATAGCAATCAGTTCACTGAGAAACTAATAAAAATGTATAAGTTAAATTATACTGATAAGGAATATGATGAGCTAATGTCCTATTCATTAAAATACTGGAATGGACTGCGCGAGGCTCTTACAGTTCCTGAGAATGAGCAATGGAAATGTAAATTCTGCAGTTTTTTTGGCAATAAATGCAAGGTTTGGTATACATCTAACAATGTAAAAATATAGTGATCTGATGGGAAAGTTAGATAAAAATGAGCTTAGACGCGATTTTAGCAGCAAATATAAAAATTATTATCAGACAGAATTATTTTCAAAGGAGGGGTTTATAAGAAAACAGTGCAAGGAATGCAAAAAGAACTTCTGGACTCTTGATAGTAATAGGGAATTATGCGGCGATTCAGAGCATGAGCCTTACACATTTATAAAGGATGTTCCAAAGGATATATCCTATGTTGAGTTCTGGAACAAGTTTGCCGATTTTTTCAAGAAAAATGGGCATGCAGTTATAGATAGATATCCAGTAGTTAGTCGATGGCGGCAGGATTTGTATTTTACTATAGCAAGTATACAGGATTTTCAGCGAATAGAAAATGGAATGATGAGTTTTGAGTATGGCGCAAATCCATTAATAGTACCACAGATGTGCATGCGATTTAATGATGTGCCAAATGTAGGTATAACGGGAAGGCATTTAACCTCATTTATGATGACTGGTCAGCATGCGTTTAATTACCCAAAGGAGGGATATTGGCGCGATAGGACAATTGAGCTTAATTATAAATTTATGACGCAAGTTCTTGGTGTTAAGCGCGAGAGTTTAACATATATAGAGGATGTTTGGGCAATGGGTGATTTTTCAGAATTTGGCCCATGTCTTGAGCCATCCGTAACCCCAAATAGTAAGCTTCTCTGGAGGATCAGAATTGTCAAATAGTGTTTTTACCCAATACGAATACATAAATAATAAGATAAAGGAGTTAGACGGCATGGTTGTTGATGTAGGTTGGGGATTTGAGCGTCTTTTATGGTTTTATACTGGTGCAGATACAATTTATGACGCTTCATTTAACAAACAGTTAAAATATATAGCAAAGAATTCGGGCATAAAATTTGACAGAAAGATATATAGGAAGGTTGCTGATATCTCAGGATTTGTAAATGTGGGTGACGCCCAATCATTGGAAAAATTTGATGATTATATAATAAATCGCGCCAAAATAACAAAGGATGATTATTATAATATTATAAAACCCATGCAGGCTGCGTATGCAATAGCTGATCATTCAAGAAGCTTACTATTTGGGGTTACGGATGGAGCGCTCCCTAGCAATGTGGGTGGCGGATACAATCTTAGAATAATACTTAGAAGAATGTTTGATTTGGTTGATGAGCATAATATTAATCTTGATATAATAAAACTAATGGAGCTTCACGCAAGCGAATTAAAAGGCTTATATGACGAGCTCTCCGATGGCGTTGCCGAGATGCCTAATATAATAGAGGTTGAGCGCAAGCGCTATGATGCAACAAAGAGTGCAGCGGGAAAGATTGTGGATACTATGCTTGCAAAAAAAGAGAGTATAACTACCGATAGGCTAAAATTGCTCTACGAGAGCAATGGCATAACCCCTGAGCATATAGCTATAGTTGCAAAGTCAAAGGGTATTAATGTGGAAATACCAGAAAATTTCTATTCAAGCATAATAAAAAGTGATTTTGTTGAAGGGAAAAAAGTAAAGGTTTCAAAATCTCAGCTTGATACATCTACACTACCTAAAACGGAAAAGCTTTTCTATTCATTTACATCAAAAGCGCAGGCTAGAGCTATAAAGGTTGAAGGCAATGAGGTCGTATTAGATAAGACTCCATTCTATGCGGAAAGTGGGGGTCAGGAGGCGGATTTTGGAATGATAAATGGTATAAATGTGATAGATGTTCAAAGTTCAAATGGCGTTATTGTACATACGCTTGAGCATAAGCCTAACTTTTTGGTTAATAACATTGTGAATTGCGAAGTGGATATAGATAGACGGTTGCGTCTTATGGTTCATCATACAGCTACACATTTAATAAGCGCATCATGTCGTAAGGTACTTGGCAAGCACGCATGGCAGGAAGGTGCGCACAAAGGGCCTGATAAGGCACATATAGATATAGCTCATCATGAATAATATTA
>JAMCZM010000001.1:0-1599 GCA_023485645.1 Candidatus Martarchaeota archaeon | reverse complement strand
TTCGACTATCCTTAAATGGCCGCCCGGAACGCCATGCCCCTGATATATCAAAAATAGAAACAATGGCAAACAGGTTTATATTTGATGGCATAAAAGTGAAGGTAAGTGAGATGGAGCGCGGAGTGGCGGAGAGTAAATTTGGCTTTTCGATATATCAGGGGCATGGCGTTCCGGGCGGCCATTTAAGGATAGTCGAATTAATGGATCTAAATGGCGCATTAATAGATGCGGAGGCATGCGGCGGCTTGCATTTAATGAATAGAGAGAGCAGCATAGGCATTATAAAGATAATAAACACCTCAAAGATACATGATGGAATAAACAGAATAGAATTTGTTGCAGGTCCTGCAGCACTTGACTATGCAAATGGCATTTCCTCAAAAATAAGCAAGCTTTCAAATATAATGAATAGCGATGTAGATAAGCTTGAGGAGAGCGCATTGCTGCAAAAATTCAAAATAAATAAGTTGGAATCAGATATAAAAACAATGACAAATAATCTTTCTATAAGTATTGCTGATGAGATTATATCTGAAATGGATAATTTAAATACGTACCAAAAAAGGCTAGATTATCCAAGGGAAATTTTGCGGGCTGTATGTACGCACGTTGTAGATAAAAAGAAAAAATCCGCCATTCTGCTATATAATAAAGATAATGAGGTTGTTTGCATATCAGGTACCGAATCCCAACATGCTGCCATTGATTTTGCAAAGGCAAAGCTCTTAGAAATGAAAATGGATTTTGTCGGAGGCGGATCAGGTCGCATAGCTGAAGGAAAAGCAAAAGGTAGATAATATTATTTTCTCTGGAATGGCCTAAATATCATTTTGACTATCTTTGTTTCAATATAAACTAATGTTGTTATAACAACGAAAAGGCCCGCAAGCATTGATATATCTCCAATAGGAGAATGCAGTAATTCGATAAATTTTTCTTTTAACCCTGTGCTATTCCCCTTAAAATCTTCAACTCTTTTATTTGCGTTTGGATCTGTAAAATTAAAAAAAGGCTTTGCCACAGGTATACTACTTGGCGCTATAGTCTTATCACTTTTATTTATTTTTATCGGATGCTTATTATTTTCAAGCATTATGCTGCCATAATCTGAAAGGTTCTGGCTTAATGCGCGTATGTTTTGTCCAATTTTTGCACTAGAATTTTTTGTCGCAAGATTCAATATAAATTCATCTATGCGTTTATTTGTTGAAGCATCATATTCCTTAATTATGCATTGCTTATTAAATGGGTTTAATGCATAAGCGGTCAGGTCCAATCTTAAAGTGCCGTTCGCGTTAGCCTTTTTACTAGCAAGCACTAGGTAATTGTTATTATTAATTGGTATTGCATACTCATTTATGCGTACATTTTCATTTGGTAAAAATCCTCGTTGCGTTATATGTATGTTGGTTTTTTGCAATGGTTGCCCAAAATCGCCAAATGCATTTTGCTGAAAGAACATAAATGATGCGCTTACAACTCCGATAACTGCAGCTTTTCTAATAATATTAGCATATAATTTATCATCGTTATGATTTACAACTGCAAAATTGCCAATGCTATCTTGCAATTTTTTATTATTTATTTTCTTACTCTTTC
>JAMCZM010000011.1 GCA_023485645.1 Candidatus Martarchaeota archaeon | reverse complement strand
AAAGGAGAAATTATAACTACTGGCTTATCAAAGGCGCTTCAGACATTAAATATAAAGCCATTTAATGTGAGTGTAAGCCCATCAGCAATATTTTTTGAAAATATGATATTTAATATCATTTCTTTGCATTTTCTAATGCTTTTGCCTGCAATGAACCTATCGCAAGAAGCTTATCTACAATGCCGCTGTCATAAATCTTACATTCAACCCCAAGACACATTGCATTATTGTATGCTTTTGCTATAAGCTTATTTATTGTTAACGCATTAACTATGTTACCCGCCATACTCACTGCTAGTACATGCTGCACTGCCACATTAAGCTCATGTATAGTACTATCACGCGTTATGCTTAAAACATTACTACTAAATATCATATTTTCAAAAAATATTGCTGATGGGCTTACACTCACATTAAATGGCTTTATATTTAATGTCTGAAGCGCCTTTGATAAGCCAGTAGTTATAATTTCTCCTTTCTTTATTGTTTTGTCCTTTGCTATAACAACCTTTCCTTTCTGTATCTGCGTATCTATTCCAGCCTGTTTTAATTCTGTTACAGATTTGCCCGGCTGCAATGAGGTCTCCCCGCTACTAATTGTAATGTCTTGTGGCGCTATCTGATTTGGCTTTGCCGCGAGCTTTAACGCATTGGACTTAAAGTGCATATTTAACTCAAATGGATCCTTATTACTAAACACTATTGCTGATGTGTTACCAAGATACTCAACAAGCTTGCCTGCCTTAGAATTGCTCTCAAGTACGCGCTTTAACATATTCTTTCTTCCCACAATTATATACGTGTCAGCGCGCAACTTATTCTTTGACAACTGGAATAATCTGTCAGGAATCCCATTTAACTGTATTATTCCAACGCTCTTATACTTTCCAAAGAGCTTAGAATGCTCCTCGACAAATTTCATTTTTTGTTTTTTGTTAATCATAAAATAACCTCATAGTAATTTCAATGGTTTACTCATTGTCAATTTTATATATGTTGAGCGTATGTTTTGTCGTCCAACCTTTTTTGAAACATCGTTGAACACGGCATCTATATTTGATGTTATCTCATTTATCGGCATACTCTCCGTTCCTACAACGCAATGCACTGTAGGAAGATATTTGCCCTTGCTCCTTATATAAACTGACCTGCTCACATTTTTTAATATTGTCTCCAAATCGCCACTTACTATAGGCTTTGGCATTTTACCTCTAGGACCTAAAAATTGTCCTACAGCCTTTGCTATTTGAGGCATAAGATTTGGCTGTGCAAGCATCTCATAAGAGAGCAGCTCATTCTGCTTTAATTGATCCTTTGCTATTAATTGCAATTCCGCGCTAGATATAACACGAACATCCAGCTTCTTTGCCTGCTCTGATGTCTTTAAATCATCAGTAAATACAGCAGCATTGCTCTGCTTTCCCTTTCCAAACGGTAATACCACCGACAAATTCAAACGATTGTCTGTCTTGTTGAAGTCTATACCCTTGAAATTTATCGCAAGCTCCACGCTCTGCACGAATTTTCTCTTCCCCTTGTTTTCAGCAAGGAAAGCATCAATTTTGTCTATATCATTCTGTTGCATTATAATCCCTCCTGCATAAATGCAGTCTAAACGGGAAAACCAGTTTAATAATAGAATATTGCCGCAGAAAACTATATATAACTATTGCAATTTCTTTTGATAAATTAATTAAACATCATATAATACGCGCAATTTAATATAAAACCCAATACTAAGATATTTTATTATACAGATAGTATTTAAAAAATACAATATAGCAAATAGTTATTTCATTAGTATTTAGGTATTAGTACATAAAAAATCCTAAAAATTAATATCTCTTTATAACAAAATAAGCATGGTATTATATGATAGATAACGCATTAAAAAATGCCAATATAGAAAACAGAAATGTCATGCTTTTATCACTTAAGCCTAGATGGGCAGAAGAGATACTTTTAGGCAGCAAGAAATGGGAATACCGTAGAGTGACAATGCATATTAAACCAGGAGCGCGAATGCTTTTTTATGCTTCTAAAAATGTCCATGCAATAGTTGGTGAGGCCTTAATTGAGACAATTCTAAATGAGCCTTTAGACATATTAGTAGAGCATACAATAAATGATGTACTAGAAGATAAAGAGGATTTAAAAAAATATTTTATCGGGCATTCTATAGGCCACGCAATAAAAATTAAATGTCAAATAAGATACGAAAAACCGCTTACACTCAGCAACATTAGAGAGCATATACCAAAATTCATGCCCCCTCAAGGATTCTATTACTTAAAAGATGATAGCCCATTGCTTAAATTATTACCAAACAAATAGTATTCTGATTTTAGCTATTTGCCAAAAGGTATATTGCACTATTAAATCACAAAATATATTCGCAGCCATTGAAAACTGCGTATATACCTCTCGCACCCGACATTTTTATGTTAATTATAAAAATATTCAAATTTTATTTTGCAATCTTATTTAATATCGGATACGTATCGTATAGGCGCTCCTGCTCTAGCTGCTGATATAACATATATATTATACCTACAGTAAGTAGTATTCCCATTCCTGTACCTACGGCTCCAGTAAGCGTCGCGAGCGCCGCAAGCAGCCCCACGAATATACTTCCCAGTACCGTGACAGTAGGTATGTATTTATTAAGCAGTGATTCTACTATTCTTGGATCTCTTCTAAACCCTGGTATCTGCCAACCCATTGAACCTAGCTGCTCAGCTATATTCTTTGCACCCTGGCCAGACATCTCTACCCAGAATTTTCCAAAGATAATACATAAAATTATCAGTACAACAACATACACAATAGCATGTACCCATTCAGGAATTAGCATTACTCCTCCCCAAGGAAGAAACAATGAACTCGTGCTGGTCAGAAGATATTGTATATATGGACCATATCCACCAATACCAAGAGGCGCTGCATAGGGTAGAGGGAATGTTGGGGATATTAGATATGTTATACCTCCTGTTAATTGCAATGTTGTCCCTCCAGATGCCGTGCCGACAGGCTGATAATATGCTATGAACTTTGCGAGGTTTGCAAATGTTCCAGTGACATTTGCTATAAATCTAAACCACACAGTTAAACTTAACTCCAATGCAGACGCAAGTATTACGGGCAGAACGCTCACATAGAGAAATGGTATTGGCAGTCGCCCCCCCAACACCGC
>JAMCZM010000052.1:1883-3532 GCA_023485645.1 Candidatus Martarchaeota archaeon | reverse complement strand
AAAGCTTCCAGGTATTTAAAAAAATAACTCCAAGAACACAGAGCGCAGTAATTATATCAGAAGTATACATATTTGATTCGCGTTCAAAAGCACAAAAAGAGGTTTCTAGAATCAGGGTAAATTACTTGGGTGAAGAGGTATATAATATGAAAGTTGAAAATAATTCTACAATAAAATTGAAATTGCTTGATGGTAGATATTATATATTTGAGTTTTTGAGTGAAACAAAGCGTATACTTTATAGACTGGAGGTGTGCGCTTTATTACAGATAAATATAAATATATCCGATAATGGCGTAATGCAGCTTTATACGAAAGATAAAACTACCAATAAATAAGAAGCCAATACCACAATCATAATATATATTTTTGCTGCAAGATGTATGAATTATAAGTGTGCGTTATCATATCTGTAATGTAATATTTAACCTGGTGTGCTTAACCCATATATGCAAATTTCTGATCTTCAAAAAATAGAAGAGTCAATACTTAGCGATTGGAACAATTCAAAAATGCGTGAAAAGGTAAATGCATTAAATAAAGGCAATAAGATATTCTTTTTTCTTGAGGGGCCTCCATATGCAAACGGGGAGTTGCATTTGGGACATATACGTGGATATGCCAGAAAAGATGCCATTTTAAGATATAAGCGCATGTGCGGTTATGATGTTTTTGATAGGGCAGGATTTGATGTCCATGGTCTTCCAATAGAAAACAAAGTAGAAAAAAATCTAGGATTAACTTCAAAGCGTGATATAGAATCTAAAATAGGGGTAAAGGCATTTATTGCACAATGTACGGATGCGTATAAGGGTTATTTATCAAAACAGATATCAGATGCATTACGTTATGGTGTATGGTTTGATTTTGAGAATGCATACATCGCAGCAAATCCAGAATACATAGATAAAAGCTTCCAGGTATTTAAAAAAATATACGATAAAGGGCTTGTATACAAGGGTATCAATGTTATGCCATATTGTATACATTGCGGCACAGTGCTCGCAAAGGGTCCTGAGGTTGAGGAAGAAGAGGATAATGATCCTTCGGTATACTTTACCTTTAAGGTAAACACTAAATTGTCAAAGCCAAAGATAATAGTTGATGATAATACATATCTATTGATTTGGACAACAACGCCATGGACAATTCCTGCTAACATGTCGGTTGCGGCAAATCCAGATGCGTTGTATGTAAAGGCTAAAATTGAAGGTAAAATTATGATACTTGCAAAGGATAGACTAGAAGCAGTATCAAAAGAATTTAGTTTATCTCCTATAATAATTGGGGAGTTTATGGGTTTGGAATTAGAAGGATTATATTATACAAACCCTATGGAAGATAATCTTCCAAAACAAAAAGAAACAAAAAAATACCATAAAATACTTTTTTCCAATGAGCTTGTCAGCATGTCTGATGGGACTGGACTTGTTCAAATAGCCCCTGCATATGGTCCTGAAGATTTTGCCATAGCAAAAAATAACAAGATACCTATGCTCTCTATTGTGGATAATGATGGAAAATATAATGCTAACGCGGGCAAATATGCAGGCATGCAATTAATACATGATGCAAATAGAGAAATAGAAAAAGAATTGAAAGCATTGGGATCCTTATTAGGTAAAGGTAACATATTACATAGCTACCCA
>JAMCZM010000052.1:0-1873 GCA_023485645.1 Candidatus Martarchaeota archaeon | reverse complement strand
TGCCAACTGAGCAATGGTTTATAAATGTGGCTAAATTAAAGAAAAAAATAATAAAGCAGTGTGATAAGGTTGCATGGTACCCTTTAAAATTAAAGGACTGGTTTATAGAAACAATAGAATCCGCTCCAGATTGGGTTGTTAGCAGGCAGCGATATTGGGATATACCATTACCTATATGGGTGTGCGATAAATGCAAAGATACACAAGTAATAGGGTCATTTAGCGAATTAAAATCCAAGAATCAGAATATAAAATATACCTCAGAGGATTTACACAGGCCTGTTATAGATGGAATTGAATTTAAATGTTCAAAATGCGACGGGATGATGCATAGGGTAAGTGATGTTTTTGATGTATGGTATGATTCCGGCGTTGCACATACGGCAAGCCTTAGCGAGGAGGAATTTAACAACATGTTTCCAAATGCCTTTGTAACTGAGGGCCCGGATCAGCTTAGGGGATGGTTTGCAACACTAATGAAAACAGGAGTTGCAGCTTATGGCAAATCCCCATTTAAGACCATATTAATGCAGGGATGGGTAGTTGATTCAAAAGGAGAAGCAATGCATAAGAGTAAAGGCAACTATGTATCGGCAAATGAGCTTATAGGAAAGTATGCGCTTGATGCCGTGCGTGCATTTACATTGTTGCATGTCTCACATGAGAGTTTAAAGTTTAACACAATAGAGATAAAGGATATGGAAGCGATGCTATTATTGCTGCATAATGTTGATAATCTTATAGCTGAATACTCTTCATTGTTTAAGTATGATTTAAAGCAAATAAAAAGGCCTAGAAATTCAAATGATGACATTTACAATTTATGGATAATGTCAAGGTTAAATCAGACAATTAAAGATGTGACTTATGCATTTGATAATTACGAAATAGATTATGGCATGTCTAAACTACTTAAATTTATAATAGAAGATTTCAGCAGGTTCTATTTAAAAATAGCCAAAAAGCAATTATCTGACTCTTCTAAGGCACATGCGCATATTGCCCTAAATAACATTAATTATATAATGTATAACGTACTACTTCTTTTAGGCCCGATATGCCCGTTTAATACTGAATATTTATATAAAAAATTGTATAATAATAAAGAATCCTTATTCATGGAGCATTGGCCAACATACAAGGATACTAATATAGATAACACATTGGAATCTGAGTTTGAAATGGCATCTAGTGCAATATCCGCAATACTTAGCAATAGAGAGGCGCTTAATATTCCATTAAGGCAGCCTATTGCAAGTGCTACAATAGAGCTTACGGATGATAAAGCGTACAAAGCCATTAGCAAGCTATCTAGCACTATAGAGGAATTCACAAATTCAAAGAAGCTTGATATATTAAGGGGATATAGCGCTAAGCGAGAAGTAAGGCCTGCGTTTGCAAGATTGGGCCCTGATTTCAAAAATAATGCTTCTATGGTCGCCGCTGAATTAAAGATGCAAGATGCAAATGCGCTTGATTATGCAATGAAAAAGGATGGGCATTATATAATTCATATCGCAGGAAAGGCATTTGATATAAAACCAGAGCACTTTTCCATAATAGAGGTTGTTGAGGGTGGAAATTCTACATTATTTAAATATGGAAAGGTGCATATAGATAGCAATATAACGCCTGAATTAAAAGACGAACTTATAATCCGCGAATTTGAACGATCAATCCAGATGATAAGAAAAGAAATGAATTTAAAAAAGTCAGATATAATATCATTGTCGTATAAAGCGCCATCTAATATGCTCTTATTGTTTAATAAAAACAAGCATAATCTATCAAAAAATCTAAATGCGCAGATTGGCGATTATGTAAAAAGCAATGCCACACGCAGCATAACAATAGATGAAATGAATATAGAAAT
>JAMCZM010000050.1 GCA_023485645.1 Candidatus Martarchaeota archaeon | reverse complement strand
ATCCTCAGTATAGACTGCAGTTCTAATACATAAATCTGCATCTATTCGCTCCAATCTTTTTAGAATCCCAGAAGTTTTGAGCTTTTTTTCAGCTTCTTTATATACGATCCAGCTATTTCTCATAAAAAACACAATAAGATGTTGAAATATTGATTAATTCAATATAAATATGTTGCTAACTTTTAGATTGAGTTATTTGAAAAATACATATCAAAGGTTTTATAAATTATAAAACACATCATAGAGGTATGTTAATTTGCATGCTTGGAAATCAGCCAGGTCTTAGCGTTGCAGAGCTAGAAGCTATAGTGGGATCACAATTAGTAAAGCCATTAGGAAATGATTACGCTCTTGTTGACATAGATAAAGAGAAACTAGACCACTCAAAACTTGGCGGAACCATAAAAGTTGCCGAATTGATTAGGATCATACCTACATCCAGATGGAATAAGGTATCTGCAATGGCATTTGATGAGATATTTAAAATTTTAAAAGAAAAAACATTAGAAACTCAACACAAATTAACACTTGGCATTAGCGTTAATGAATTTAAAATAAGCCCAAAACAGCTCTGGCTCCTTTCATTTGCAATTAGTAAGAAATTCAAAAAAGAGGGACGAACCATTAGAATAATAATGGGTAAGAATTTCCAGCTAAACAGTGCGCAGGTAATACATAACAAGTTGACGGGAGAATTTGGTTTTGAATTTCTAATCATATCACATGCGGGAAAAGCTTATCTTGCAAAAACATTATCAGTCCAGGACATAGATAGCTATTCAAAGCGCGATTATGGAAAGCCAAAGCGCGATATGAATGTGGGTATGATACCACCAAAGCTAGCACAGATTATGCTAAACCTATCAAATGTCAACAAAGAAAATGTAACTCTTGACCCTTTTTGCGGAACTGGGAGCATATTGATGGAAGCCGCAATGAGACATTCGAAAGTATATGGAAGTGATATAAAGCAATTGATGATAGATTATTCAAAGATCAATTTAGACTGGCTCGCAAAAGAGTATTCTTTAAATATAGATTATACGTTGGTGCTTGCCGATGCAACAACATACAAATGGAATAGTAGCTTTGATAGAGTTGTTACTGAGACATATCTTGGTCCGTCAATTAAGTATATGCAAAGTGATGATTCAATTGATAAGGCGGTTGATTACTGTAATAACCTTATAAGAAAATTTTTGATTAACTTAAGGCCGCAATTAAATAAGAATGCCAGATGTTGCATTGCAATACCTGTGTGGAACTCTAAAAATGGCTTTATACACCTACCAGTTTTAAGGCAATTAAAAGAATTGGGTTATATGCGCCATGAATTTACCCATGTAAACTTTGCAGACCTTATATATTATAGGAGTGAGCAAATAGTCGGAAGGGAGCTTTTAGTCTTAACAATAAAATAACTAATTAAGTATAAATGACCAAATGAACGATTTGTATTCAAAACTCAATCGAGCTTCAAATAACTAAAAGCGTTTATGAGAGCAGATTATAAAGTTTAAGCCGAAAATCAGATAAATCCGATTCGCCCATTGCTATAGATTTATTCACTAATTTATATAGCCAAACTGCAGACTCGTAATCTAATTTTATTTTAATTCCAATAATAAGTGAGCCGTCAGTTGTTTTGCCACCATTTTTAATAATCTCCATTAACTTTTTAGCCATAATATTATTGCTATTTTTTAAAAGTTTAGTTACCAAATTTAAGGTGTTAATTATTTCTTCTCCTCCATTAGAAGGACCATGTTTCCATTTTTCTTCTAAAAAGATCTCTATTTCTTTTTTATGACTGGAAGCTTGCTTAATAGGAAGTAATCTAGGTAGTCTAAAATTATCAACCAACGAAAATGCCCAGGAAATCTTTCCAGCTCTTAATACTTGGGCATATTCTTTTTTAGCATACTTTTTAACTATGGATTTATCTAGCTTGCCCGCTTTTGCTATCTTTGAAGCGACCTTATATCTAGCCGTATGCAAAGCCATCAGGAACAATTTATTATATTTTCTATCTTTTCTATCTTCACCATCAATAACTGATGATACAGTTTTCGCAACCACATCATTATTATCGTTTAGAAGTTGGAGCAATGTGGTAATAGAAATATTACGATTTTTAGCTACTGATAGTCTAACGTTGATATTGTTATCGTATGCCAAACTTTCTAGTAGATTCGCATTTTTAGAATTTTTTGCAATAGTATTCCTAACTATCCAGTCATTATCCTTTATCAATTTCTGTAATACTTTAACTGGAGTTCTTTTATTAAGAGCAACGGCCGTCCTTACAAAAGAACTGTGATTATCTGCCAATTTCACAAGCGTTTTAACGTTAACATTTGGATGACTAGCAATATCTCTTTTACCTGTACCTGAAGGTAAATTGGAGATGACTATTTCATCTAATACATCTGAAGGAGTATTAGGATTTTCTGCCAGCGAATCTATTACATCACAGGTTAGACTTTTCTTATTTCTTAGTATCATTCTTAATTCTTCTTTAGATGACGCCCTAGAAGAAGCAATTTTTATTAACTTTTCTTCTTCAGTATTATACCTTTTTAGCGCAGCCATCCAACTACCAAATAACTATGGACAGGTTATCTTTAAAATCTTTTCACTTCACAATCTAACCAAGAATATTTATTCCCTAAACACCTCTCAAAGAGAGATTTCAAATAGAAACTATGTAAAATATAGGATCAAAGATTGAACTAAAGATAACCTTGAACTACGAAAGATTATTTTTAGTATAAAAACCAAAGATGCCAGATATGTATGACCGTCAAAAAACATTTTTTTAGATTTAAAAAAATACTAAATGACAGATTAAAAATTAAGTTAAAAAAAGATTTTTAGGAAGACGCTAACTTTTTATTAGTTTGGTACTTTATAATATATAGTTGAGAAGATGAAATTGATATTTAAAAATGATGACAGTTTGACTAGGGCAATATGTATGTATAATTCATTTGGCCCTCCAGGTGCTCTCCCCGAAGCGGCATCAAGATATCCAGCTATATTTGGCGAGCAATTTTATAACATAGCGTATTTGAATTCAGAGATAAATTCTTTGCCAAATAGGTATAAGACTTTTTTTGCATACCTTTTCAATGAAGATATGGATGGTACATTAAAAATCAAATGTGAAAAACTTGCAACAATGATGGGAAAACTAGTTTATGCCCCAAAAGAAGATAAAGTTTCGATCAGAAAGGTCCAAGACATGCTTTCAATATTGTGGGATAAAAATGAAGAATTGATAGAAAAAGAGATAAAGCAAATATTTGGATTCGATTTGCCAGATAAAATATACATCGTTATAAATAAAGGCCTCTATAGTAATGGTGCTGGTGGCAGTGGATTATATTCAAGCAATAAAAACCTTGCAATAAGTTTAGATATTTCCTATAATTATAATTCTGATAAATATGTTTTAAATTTGATTACAGGAGCAATTCATGAAATTTTGCACATGCTGATTTCAAGACATAATGTAATCAATAGGGAGAGTGATAAAGAGTATTTTGAAGAGGCAGTTTTAGACTATTTTGCTGAATTTCGGATTCTTTTT
>JAMCZM010000039.1:1365-3779 GCA_023485645.1 Candidatus Martarchaeota archaeon | reverse complement strand
TAAGCGTGCTATTACTATAGCGCAGCGCTAGAGCTTTTGCAGATATTGCACCCACATTTAATGCAGGACCTAGTCCAGGACCTTTAGTGTAACCTATTGCAGATATGTCGCGCATTGATAATGAGGACTCATCAAGAGCGCTCTTTAAGGCATTCGCTGCATTCTTTGAATGAAATTCAGCTAGATCTGATGGTATTATACCTTTATCTGTTATAGGAACCATTACGCGCTTATTGCTTAGAAACTTATCTCCATCTATGATCCCTATACCAAGCGTATGTGCGCTAGACTCTATCCCCAAAACGGCCATATCAATTTACCTTAGCAATAGTAATAGCACGCTTATATTTTTAGAGGATTGCTTAAAATATTAAAAATTATTTTCTGTGCAATACTTCTATATTAGCTTCTTTGTAACCCAAATTTACCAGAACGCGTTTAACATCATCAACATGTTCGCCCTGAAGTTCTATAACATTGTCCTTGTCAGTTCCGCCACATGCCAATGATTTTTTTAAGCTCTTTGTGGCATTCTCTATTTCATCTGGATTTATGCCCTCCACTATAGTTACAAACTTGTTAAATTTAGCTTTTTTAGTATATACCTTTATCTTACTTTCGGTTTCCTTATCTAATACGGAACAGACACATATCTCTTTAGGAAGACCACAATTAGGACAGACCTCAGCCATTACTCTTTTGCACCCCGCTCTTTAAGTATGGTCTGTATTCTGGCTATAGTCCTGCGTATAGATCGAACCTTTATTATCTTACTTGATACTCCAGTAGCTGCTATATTTCTACGTTCTATAGCTAGCTCTAGTGCAAGTTCACTCTCTTTTGCCAATAATGCGCTGTCAGGAAGCGCTCTAATATCATTAATTTTTATAAAAACACCTTATATGCTCTACTTCTATAAATTTAAATATTAAAAGCTTTCTGTTTTATTTCTAGAGACATATAAACAATTTGTATATAATATGCATTGGTGCCATATAGATTAAGACATAGAATATAGATAAAGATTTTTAAATTTTATTTTAGATGCCATATTGTGGATGTTTAGTTATAGTGTTTCCCCACCGCTAAGCACCCACATATTGGAAATGTGCATATTTTGCAGGGTATTCTCAAAGGGTATTTATAATTTGCTTTATAAATATTATCTTGACTTTTTATCATTAAAGTTGATGTAAATGGCTAGTATATATGATGTAGATACTTCGAAACTTATAGATGAGGCTGCTAAAAAGCTAAAGGATGTAATGAAAGCCCCTCCGACATATATAACGTACGTTAAGTCTGGTGCGGGTAGGGAGAGGCCACCAAAGGATCCAGATTTCTGGTATATTAGAAGTGCCTCAATATTAAGACAGGTATACGTAAATGGACCTGTAGGCATATCGCGATTAAGGCTGCGTTATGGAAATCGAAAGGAGCACGTAATACATAAAAAGCATAGTGTCCGCGCATCGGGCAGCATAATACAGGATTCGGCAACATAATCTGTGATTAAAGGCATTAGAAGAGCTTAATTACGTCAAAAAGACCAAAAAAGGCAGAGAGATAACAGCAAGCGGGCGCTCATTTATGGATAAAATAAGCAATAGTATAATTAAGACATAATCTGTGATTAATTATGCCTGAAGATGATGAGTATAATAAAAAAATGAGGTCTCGGCTTGAAGCTGGCATAAAAAGAATGCAAGAAGACCAACAAAGACGAGAGCTTGCAAGAAAAATACTTGATACGGGCGCATATGAGCGCTTAATGAATATAAAAAGCACAAATCCGGAATTATATGGACAGATATTAAATATTTTAATATCGATAGTACAGAGCCAGAATCTTAACGGGCGTATAACAGAAACACAATTTATGCAGCTTCTCAGTAGGATAACTAGCAAACCGGAACCAACAATATCATTTAAGCACAAATAGGTGTTAATTAATGTCAAAAAATAATAGTGAAAAAAAGAGAATATTAGGAAATAGGATGAAACAGTCAAGAAGGCTACCGATACTAACAGCACTTAGAACGCATAGAAAAATACAGACTAATAGGTTTTCCAGAAGCTGGAGATCACAAAAGATGAGGATAAAGGTTGATTAATATGCCAGAACGTTTGATTACACTTAATCTTAGAAGATATTTGGTTGAACAGCCAGTTACAAAAAGGCAGAGAAAAGCTATTAATTACATACGCGAGCGTGTTGCACACTACACCAAAGTAAATATTGATAATGTTAAAATAGATATGCCACTAAGCGAAAGTGTGATAAAATATTATTCAAGAAAAATGAAACCTATAAAACTGAGTATAGATTTAAAAGATGGAAATGCATTCGTCAAAGCGCACCAGGATAGCATTAGACCAACCCATCATATAGATAATATTCTCTTTTTTTCACA
>JAMCZM010000039.1:694-1296 GCA_023485645.1 Candidatus Martarchaeota archaeon | reverse complement strand
AGGATTACAGTAAAACCAGTAAAATCTGTAGCTGCTACAAAACAGAAAAAAAGTACTGAAAAGAAGAAAACAGAATGAGTAATATGGGAGCTGCTAGATACATAATTGATGGCAGTGATTTCATAGGTGCATTTGCGTGCCCAACAGATCGCAATGTTTTTGTGGGCAAAAACATAACCAATGGCAATAAAAAGGTAATATCTGAAACGCTTAATGCGAGTACAATTGATATTACAATAGGAGGGTCTAATTTAGTTGGAATATTTATGAGGGCAAATTCCAAAGGCATGCTCTTATCGAATCTCACGACAGAAAATGAGATACATATTTTAAAAGAAGCTAAATTGAATATGAAAATGAGCATATTAGACAGCCCGCTTAACGCAGTAGGAAATAACATAATGGCAAATGATCATATCGCTTTCATAAATAGTGAATATGATGATAAATCATTTGAAGTAATAGAAAAGACCCTTGGAGTTAAGGCAATTCGTTTTGATATTGGTGGGTTTTATTTTTGTTAATTTCTCAAAATCTATTAATTCCATATCACTGCACCTATTGTTTAATACCGCTCCTATGTTTGTTAATATATTATTAGC
>JAMCZM010000039.1:0-684 GCA_023485645.1 Candidatus Martarchaeota archaeon | reverse complement strand
GCAATTCGTTTTGATATTGGTGGTTTTAAAACTGTTGGTGCTAATAATATATTAACAAACATAGGAGCGGTATTAAACAATAGGTGCAGTGATATGGAATTAATAGATTTTGAGAAATTAACAAAAATAAAACCCACAATAAGCACTGCAAATATGGGCTCTTTAGGAATAGGGGTTTCGACCATAGCAAACAGCAATGGAGTGCTTATGGGAAATAATACTACAGGATTCGAATTAGATAGGATACTTGATGGTTTAAACATAAGGTGAATGTATGAAATATATAGTAACAGGAAACATAAAAGGAGGAGCAAATTTTAATATAGAAATTGATGCGGAGAGCGAGAATCATGCAAAGCAGATAGCCATCTCCAATATAGGAGGAAGACAGCGCATTAGATTAAATCAAATAAAAATTGATATGGTAAAGGTTATAAAAGAGGAGAAGTAATATTATGGAAAATAATTCGCAACCTAGCGATGATAGAAAAAACGAGGCTGCGCAGCTAGAGTATATGCTGCAAGCATATCAGGAAAGATTGGTTAATATAAACGAGCAAATAGAGTCCATAATGTCATTAATACAGAAATTAAATATGGAACGAGAACTGCTCGAAAATGCCAAACAGATAAAAGACAGAAATATTTTAGTAAATGTAGGAAATGCCCTTTTTTTGAAACACT